>USJM01000053.1 GCA_900555005.1 uncultured Lachnospiraceae bacterium
AGAACATCTTTCATGGGGTATCCGTATTCAGACAGCAAACAGCCAGGAGCGGTCCGTGTGCCGTTGATCACGCACGGAACCATTCCTGGCTATATAGAAATGTCTGTCCTGAGCATACCGCCCGCTCGTGCTTTGACCCCTCAGTCTGACTGCCGGCTTTGCAGAGTCACTGGCAGATCTTTCAGGGCCATTCAGGATTTCTCAGATTTGGAACTTAATGTTGGAAGGTGCCCGGAAGACCCCCGCCATATAGCGTCCGAACACATACAAAACAAACGCAGCTGCGATGACGGTCTCCGCCACAACGATCGGCCGAAGCGCGGGCAGCGGATGTCCCATCTTCGCCGCGCACATCATCGTCTGCTTCGTCGCAATGGCTGTAATGACTAGCGGGAATGTGAACGCTGCGCAGCTTGGATAAAACGGAAGCTTCAGACACCGAACGGCCTGAACCAATGCTGCCAGGTAGATCAGATTCGCCCCGGCTGCCATGGCCACCAGAAACACATAGGATTTCGGGTCCCGCTCTGGACATATCCGGCCACGCAGAGACTAAGCGGCGCGGCATAGATCACCGCCAGAGAACGGGCCGGCTCCGGAACCGGAATGCGGATGTACCGCACGGTTACCAGAACAAACAGAAGCAGAAAGCAGATGAATCCAAACCAGAATGCTCCATTTCCGAATGCAGCGGCATTGTAAGCCGGCGCTGTAACAGATGCAACGACAATTCCGACATAGACAATATAGTACACAGTAAATACATCCTTCAGCTTCAGATGAAAGATGAAGGTGACCGTAAAATAGATGATCAGCGCAATATGCAGGGCGATGGCAAGTGTCCAGATAATAAAAGCGGCCTTCCCGATAAAAGGCTTTGCGTAGACCGACAGCAGCATCAGTCCCATTGGAAAGGTCCCGCTGATTCCGGCAAGAACAGGATTCTTCATGTCTGCCTTCATCTGATCAGGACAGAAGACCAGCCTTAGGAGAAGCAGCACCAGCATGCCGAACGCCAGCCAGCCACAGATTGTGCGAAGCACTTCCGAGGTGCTCTGCAGCAGATTTCCGAGAGCAGCCATCCCCAGCATCACACCGGAGAGAGGAAGCGGAATTCTCTGACACCACTTTTTCATCGCTCTTCCTCCTTCTTCGGAGGCAGGTACGGCTTGTCGAGTCCTTTGACCGGCTCGTCATCTGTGTCCTCGACACCAAGTTCCCGGCACAGTATCTCTGCGACCTTTCCTGCGCACAACCCAGTGAACGCGATGCACTGCTCCTTGTGTTCACCGCAGCCCATGTCGAATCCTCTCGTCAGAACCCTGCAGCACACGGCATGCTTCGCAGTTGCCTCACGGAACCAGTCGTGCAGCTCATGCGTCAGTGCCATACAGTGATTGACCTTCGGATCCTTCGGCCCGTTCTGCTCCGTCCGGCCGAAGAACATGCCGAGCGCCAGAATGCCGCCATTCAGCGCACCGCACATACAGCCGGAGCGCCCTGCACCGACTGCCATCCCGGATGCCATCGCGATCACCTCCTCCGGAACATTCACCTCAAAATCACTGCGGATTGCGGCCATTACAGCCTCGCAGCAGAAATACCCGCCCCTGTACAAATCCTCTGCATGCTTCTGCACGGCCTTCGGACTGACTTTTGCTGCATGATACTCCACCATCTGAAAATCCCTCCCTTAAATTGATTGCTTTGTTTTACTTGTTCAGTCATCTGATTTTATTTCATTGTATCAGAATATTTGGAAGGCATTTATCAAATAATAGATTTTTATTATAATATCTATAATTATTCTTTATGAATTGACGATTCGTTCAGATTTTCATTCAGACAGAATACCAGGACAGGAGGACAGGCACGATGGACATGAAACAGCTTCGAAGTTTTGTGGAGGTTGCGCGGCTGCGGCAGTTCACTGAAGCGGCAAACCGCGTTCATTTGTCTCAGCCGGCGGTCAGCACCCAGATCAGGGCGCTGGAAAGAGAGCTGGGCGTGGATCTGCTGAAAGGACAACAAAGCGGGTAACTCTGACCGAGAAGGGGGAGCTTTTTTACAGCTACGCCCTCCGCATGCTGGAGCTGGAACGGGCTGCTCTGGAGAAGCTCTCAGACTCTATGGGGCAGATGATCACGCTCGGCGCATCTACAATCCCTTCCTCCTACCTGCTTCCGCCAATTCTGTCTGGGTACCGCAGTGAAAATGCCGGCTGTTTCTTCCGTGTCCTGCAATCTGATTCTCATACCGCGGTCAGTCAGGTTCTCGATGGAACAGTCGATTTTTCGGTCGTAGGCGAAGTCCCTGACAATCCCGCGCTCACCATCCGGGAGATCTGCCGGGATCAGCTGCTGATAGTAACCCCTGTGAATGAGCATTATATGACGCTGAAGCACCACACGCCCTCTCTGCAGCAGCTTTTCCAGGAACCTGTCATTCTCCGTGAATCCGGCTCCGGAACACAGAAAAACTTTGATCGTTTTCTGGAACGTCACCATATTCACAAGGAGGATCTGCATGTCGCTGCCTGTGCCAACGATCTGGAGGCGATCCGCAAGATGATCGTCTCCGGAATGGGCATCTCAATGATGTCTGCCTGTTCTGTCCGGGATCTGGCCGGCAGCGGACAGGTTCTCGTCTATCAGATGCATGAAGACATCAGCCGTCACTTTTACATTGTCTGGCAGAAGAGGCGGAGCCTGACTGATTCAGAACGGAACTTCATCGGTTACCTGGAGAAAAACGTGCCCCGATAAGCATTCCATACAGGCAGAACCGGCTGCGCTCACGTCCTGATTTCCCGGGATTCTTTGTACAATTGCAGTTGACTAATCCCGCTCCTGAGACGTACGATGTCCCGAAAACAGGGCGATTTCGGTTCTGCTTTGAAAGGGGATTTTGACATTATGGTACGCTTGTTTTCACGCTTCTTCATCAAGAGCGGCATGAGTGAGGATGAACAGCGCAATGCCTGGGGAATGGTCTGCGGGACGGTTGGTATCATACTGAACCTGCTTCTGTTTGCAGGAAAAGGACTGGCCGGTCTTTTCAGCGGTTCTCTTGCAATCGTGGCGGATGCCTTGAACAATCTTTCCGATGCTGCCTCCTCCATCATCACACTGGCAGGCTTTTCGATCTCGAAAAGGCAGGCGGATCCCGGGCACCCGTTCGGCCATGGACGGGCCGAGTATGTCTCAGGCTTCGTCGTTTCGTGCATGATGATTGTCATGGCGTTCGAGCTTGCCCGTGATTCGATTGCAAAGATGATTCACCCTGAGGAAATCTCTTTCTCCTGGCTGGTCTTTGTGATCCTGATCGGTTCCATCCTTGTAAAGTGCTATATGGCATTCTATAACAGGGCAGCAGGAAAGCGCATTCATTCGGTCGCTCTTGAAGCCGTCGCCAAAGACAGTACCAACGACTGTGTTTCGACTTCCGTTGTCCTGATCGCTTCCATTGCCATCCATCTGACCGGACTGACCCTGCTGGACGGCATCTGCGGTCTGCTGGTTGCCTGCTTCATTGCCTACCAGGGCATCGGATCCGCAAGGGATACCCTTAACCCGCTTCTCGGGCAGGCACCAGATCCGGCATTTGTACAGGAGATCCGGGATATCATGGCGAACGAGAGCGACCAGATTACAGGCATCCACGATCTGATTGTCAATGATTACGGACCCGGGAAGCGGATCGTCTCCCTCCATGCCGAGGTCCCGGCAAGCGGAAACATCGTGGAACTTCACGAGATCATCGATAAAGCCGAGGAAGACCTGGAATCGAAGCTTCACTGCCTGGTGACAATCCATATGGATCCGATTATCACAGACGACCCGCACATCGTCGCACTGCGGGATGACCTCTACCAGATTCTGCAGAGCATCGCGCCGTACCTGACCATGCACGACTTCCGGGTCGTTCCCGGGAAAAAGCGCCCGAAGCTGATCTTTGACGTCGTCATTCCGTTTGGATTCAAGCTGACAGACGACGAGCTGCAGAAGCGAATTGAGGACGAGGTTCATCGTCGGATCGGCGCGCAGTATGAAGTGGTGATCCATGTGGATACCGATTACACCGTTACAATGGCGAAGCGCTGACCGTCCTCAGGGCTTGTGGCACCCGAGCCGATTGCCCCCGCCGCTTACTGAAGAAGCCTTGCCAGCAGCGTGCGGTGCACTTTCATCGCGCCCCTCGGGCAGAATTCCTGGCAGCAGAAACAGCGAATGCATCGTTTTCTGTCGATCCTTGGCTTTCCTTTCACCATCGTGATTGCCCTGGCCGGACAGACGTTGAAACACTTCCTGCAGCCGATGCACTCGGACGGATGCACCTTGGGCATCTGCTGCATTGCACTTCTGAAATGGCCTCCTGCAGGCGGCCCATCACGCCATTCCCTGTAAATGTAACCGAGACACCGTCTGCCTGACGGAAATCCGTGAGCTTCCACTGTTCCGGCCGCTCTCCTGAAATCTCGACCTCCTGCAGCCCGGATGGTCCGAGTCCGCGACTGGCTGCAGCGCGAATTGTCGGTACATCCTCAGGCCGCATGCCAGTCAGCTCTGCGCAGATCATGTCGAGGCTGTAAGGATTTTCCGATGAAAGAACCAGGCCCAGCGGGCGGGGTGTTCCGGCCGTCGGACCATTTCCCTCCATACAGACGACCGCATCGACAAGATTCAGAACCGGATGGAGTGCCTCGTTCAGGTCAATCAGCATGTTTGCGAAGGCTGTCTCGTTCGGAAAGCGCATGTGATATTCCGGCTTCGTCGTCCCCGGAACAGCTCCGAACAGATTCTTGACCGACGCTGTCAGACGCATCATCCCATGTGATTTCAACTTCGCGAAGTTGATGATCACATCCGCCTTTCTCAGCCAGGATGTGCAGCTGAAGACATGCGCGGATGCCGCCCCCGGAAATGTCACATCTTCCGTCTCTATATCATCGTTCAGTTTTGCGCCGGTCTGCTCGATCTGTTCCATGCCTGATTCACGGTACGCCCGCCTGAGGGCTTCCCTTGTAACAGGCCGCCCGGACTGTCTCCTACCGTCACCTCTGCGCCGCGCCCGATCAGCTGCCGGCACAGCTCCGTCACCAGCTGCGGATGCGTCGTCACAGCTTTCTTCGGGGATGCGCCCGTTACCAGGTTGACCTTTACCGCAACCCGAACGCCCGGCCTGATCCCTGAAAGGCCCGGCATTTTTCCAGCGCGCTGCACACAGCCGCCCTTGCATGTTCCTCACTGTAGTCCGGACACACCGTCAGCACAACCACATCAGGCCGCCGCGCGGCAGCCTGTCTTTTCTCTATCGTCTCATCATTGCTCACAGAAATTGTATGCTCCTGTTATCGAGATTTGTTGAGTGACCCGGCCTGCAGACCGTTTACTCTGTCAGGCTCTGTAGTCTCCGCGGCTGACGACCACCTTGTACCCGGTGGCGGCAATCCGGCGTTCCATGCAGGCCCTGCACTCTGCTGCTTCGTCGCCTGTACAGATCTTCCCGTCGTAGAGCAGGTACTTGTTCCGGACGCCGCGCGGCGAGAGATTCGGCATCACGACATTGGCGCCTGCCTTGATTCCCATCTCCCGGCCAAGTGGGTGGATGGTTCCAAGCGCCGTCGTCGCCGGCAGCAGAATATGCGGAAACATCAGTCGCAGAATTGCCAGCAGATGGAGGGTATCCTGAAGCGTTCCGTCCGGCTGATTTCGAAACGGCGTGTCCCTGTGGTGGATAAAGGGCCCGATCCCGATCATCTGCGGATCCAGCTTCTGCATAAAACGAAGATCTTCGATGATATATTCCGGCGTCTGTCCCGGCGTTCCGACCATGATTCCGCAGCCAACCTGGTACCCGATCTCCCGAAGGTCGTACAGACAGCGTTTGCGGTTCTCGATGGAGAGCGCCGGCGGATGGAGCCTTCTGTAATGCACCGGATTGGACGTTTCCTGCCGGAGCAGATACCGCTCAGCCCCGGCATCGTAATAGGCCTGATACTCGCTGCGGCTCTTCTCCCCGATAGAGAGGGTGACCGCACAGTCCGGGTGCCGGCTCCGGATCCTGCTGACGATGTGGCAGATGTCCGCTGTCGTATAGGAAAGATCCTCCCCGCTCTGCAGGACAAATGTCCGAAACCCAAGCTCATACCCCGCATCGCTGCAGGCAACGATCTCATCCTCAGACAAACGATACCGGTCAGCCAGCCGGTTGCTTCTTCTGATCCCGCAGTAGTAGCAGTCATTTCTGCAGTAGTTTGAGAATTCAATCAGCCCTCTGAGATAGACATCCTTTCCGTAAACCTGCTCGCGTACCTCGCAGGCTCTTTTGCACAGATGTTCAAAGCCGCTCTGATCCAGGCTGACAAGAAGGGTCCTGAGCTCTTCATCCGGAAGGTTGCCTGTCCGATATAACCATTCAATTCGATCCCCGTTTGTCATTCATTTTCCCAATCTGCTATCGTGTCCTCAGAGAGCCAGCCCAATCGCCTTTGCGCTTCGCTGAAGGATGCCGTTCATGTACGCGATCGTGATGCCATAGTTTGTAAATGGAACACCCTGCTCTTTGGCCTGTCTCATTCTGCTCTGTACTTCCTTCTCATTCAGCATACAGCCGCCGCAGTGGATCACCATGCGATACGGACTCAGATCCTCCGGGAAGCGAAGCCGCTGGATGTCTCGATGGAAATGTCCTTCCCCGTGTACGCCCGCAGCCAGGCTGGAATCTTCACCGTGCCGATGTCCTGGCACTGCCGGTGGTGCGTGCAGCCCTCCGCCATCAGAACCCTGTCCCTGTCCTGAAGTGTATCGACTGCCCTCACACCTCTGGCAGCTTCCTCCAGCACACCCTTGTAGCGTGCCATCAGAATCGAGAAGGAGGCGAGCGGGATTTCCTCCGGCACCGTCTCTGACACCTCTGCGAAGGCCTGCGAATCTGTGATCACCATCCGGATTTTCTTCCCGGACTGCGCAAGAAAGGCGAGCGTCTGCTGAAGCTGCGGAGGCTGGCAGCAGATCGCCATGCTGGCATGATCCAGGATTTCATGAATCATCATCTGTTCCGGCAGAATCAGCCGTCCCTTTGGCGCCGAGGCATCCTGCGGAATGACCAGCACAAACAAATCACCCGGCTCAATCAGGCCGTCAAGGAGTCCGAGCGAACTGATCTTCGCCTTCCCCAGCCTTCCGATCAGATCCTTCAGCTCCCGGATATGCCAGCCTGTTTTCGCACTGACTGCAAGCTCCGCGTGAGGCACAGTCCGCTGTACCGCCTCGCTACCTGACTGCTTCATGTCTTCTGCTGCTCCCGATGATCCCCGGGGCTGACAGACTGCGCCGGTCATCCCCGCCTGCGCTTCCGGCACCTGCCGCATCAGGTCGGTCTTGTTCAGGGCGACAATGTATGGAATGCGCAGCTTCTCAAAAATATCCAGAAGCTCCCTGTCCTTCGGCCTCATCCCGAGTGTGCTGTCCACCACCAGGACCGCAACGTCCACCCGTCTCAGCGTTTCCTTTGTCTTCGCGACACGCAATGTCCCAAGCTCCCCCTCATCATCAAAGCCTGGTGTATCGATCACCACAACCGGACCGATGGGGGAGATTTCCATCGCCTTGCGGACCGGATCTGTGGTTGTTCCCGGTGTGTCGGAGATTACAGACAGATTCTGACCGGTCACCGCGTTCACCACACTGGATTTTCCAGCATTCCGGATCCCGAAAAATCCGATCTGCACCCGCTCTGAAGATGGCGCCTCACTCATCATGCCCATAGCCTGTCTCCTTTATATTCATACATTTCCATACATGCCGTCGTATTTTGCCATATGCCGGATGCTCCCCGAAGCCTCATCTGCCATCCAGCCGAAGTAATCGGGGAAATGGGCTCTATACAGCCGCCCTGACAGCGCCAGTGTCGGAAGTGGATGGAAAACCAGCGATTCAGGAATCACAGTCCGGTACATCGGATCCGCCCAGAGCTCAATCCTGATATTTGGGTTCCTGGCCTGTACGGAGGCAATCTGTGCAAGAAGCTCCTCTTCTCCGTCAAAGAACCTGTCGCCGGGGGCCAGTAGAGATCTGCTGTCTGCAAATGGACACAGAACCATCCCCTGTCCGTCCCCGGACGCAGCCAGCGACGCAGAAAGATGGCTTCTCCGATATAGACTGACAAGGTGCCGCTCTTTCCTTCATTTCCCGAACCGGATACCGGCTCCAGCTCTGTGCCATCTGTCCGCCGCAGCCGTACCGCCTCCCGGAGCTTTTTCTTCAGCGCTGCCCATACCCGCCGGGAGACCGGCACTCCTGTCACGTATGGAATGCCATAGGTCTCCTTCAGATACCTTGCTGCCAGAATACCGGTATCCGATATGACCAGATTCACATCTGAATCTGTCGATCTATCGATTTCTTCCGGTGTACTTCCCATTGCCCAGACAGCTGTTACGCAGAATCCGCTGCTTTCCAGTATCCGCCGAAGATTCGGAACCGACTGTCTGTTCCCATATGTCAGAGGCGTCGCGCCAAGCACACATACACGGATTCTGCCGCTTTCTGAACCTGCGCCGCAAAGCGCCGGATCTGACACCGGGTCAGTCGCCGGACCAGACACCGAATCAGCTGCTGAATAGGACGCCGAGTCATCTGCCGGGCCAGACTCCGGAATCGCTCCCGGGCCGCGTACCGGAACAGCTGCCGGGCAGGGCGCCGGCAGCATGGCGCGTGCATATTCCAGAAAGGCACGGCCTGCGCCCCTGACATAATCATGCATGCCATTGCTCGGAACATAGAATGTCCTGATCCCGCACCGCTTCTCCACGACCCGACAGATCCCATGAAAATCAGTTCCATTCAGATAAGGAACCGGTGAATTGCAGATCGCGATAAATGCAGGTTTCGGGTAAAGCTGCCCGGCCGCCTCCACGATATCACTTATAAACTTCTGGTCATTTCCAAGGACGGCATCCCGCATGTTCAGGCCAGAGATAAAGATATGGCTCTCCTGGTCGTACCAGCGGATCTCATCATGCGTATTGTAGGTCGAATTGCAGCCCGAGGGATCGTGGATCACAACCATTCCTCCAAGCTCATAGAGAGCGGAGGCGATTCCTGACACATCCCCCGCGTAAACCGGGAGGATTCTGTATGCTTCCTTCATCTGTCTTCCTCTCTTTCCGGAAGCGATGGAAGGCCAAGCCCCTTCCTCTGCACAATGTCCCGAAGGTCTTTCGGATTCCTGTATGAATCGATCATCTCCGATGCGAGTTTCTCGAGTCCGTCATATCCCCAGTTTCCGTTGTTCTCGATCCAATTCACAAAATACGGTGTTCCGGCGAAAAAGGCCGCCTTCGGTCCAAGTGCCAGAATAGGATGCCCCTTTCCCTGCCCCACCTGCGCGGATGAAAAAATCCGTTTTCTCTCTCTGGCCTCCACATGGCTGGTGGACTGAAGCATCAGCCCCGGCTGGTGCTGCTGAAGCCAGTCAAAGTCAGCCTTTTCCTCCGGGCTCACACTGTCCAGACAGACCCGTGTCACGACAAAGCCTTCCTGAAGAAGACGCCTTGCCATGCTCAGCGGACGCGGGAATGCCAGATAGTCCATCCATACTTCTGTGTCCCCGATCACCGCCTTCGCACGGGCAAAGGCCTCTTTTGCCCTTGCTCGCCTCTCTTTTAGAAATTTCACCAGCATTTTCTCCCGAAAGAGGGCCTGATTCTCTCGGACAGTCAACCCGGCTTCTGCCTGCAGCCTCAGGTGCAGTTCCCCCTCACGGCTGTCATCCAAAAAACATCGGCCGGCTTTTCCTTCTGCCTGCTCAATGGTCTCCAGCAGCTTCAGAAGCCCTTCACAAATCTGTTCATCCAGTGCCACCGGCGGCAGGTAGAGAAACGGGCGGTCATTTTTTTCCGAGAGCGCCCTCAGGCCGCAGACAGACAAGGCCGAACGGGTCATGTAGAGAAAACTGTCCCCCATCCGCAGATACGCATCGTAGTCCCTGCAGTCCATGACCTGCCGGATCCGGATCCCCAGACTCTCAAGCAGCCTGGAGATGTCTGAGGACTCCGGCAGGCGGAGGTTGTCCCCGAATATGCTCACAGTCCGCGGATTCTCCGGCAGCTTCGGAACCACGGCCATCATGCTTCTCCTCTGCTTCTGCTCCGGTGTCAGTGAGACCTTCTGCATGATCGGATCCATCCAGCAGCTCATGAAGTCGATATCCGGGAATCTCCTTCGCAGTTCACGAAAGATATACCGCTCATCAACCCCGCACAGATGATGCATACAGACCAGAAACAGCTCGATTGCCCGCGGGCGCTCCGGAAAGCGGCCGATCAGGTCACTCGTTCCCTCGATTGTATCTCCTCCAGCCTTCCGCCGACAACTTCGCCCTGTGTCGGCATCACCGCTGAAATGCGATCCGGGCAGCCCATCTATCGGCTGTCATAACGACGCCTCTGAGACAGTTCAGGGAGCAGACGTAGATCTGATGCGTCTGGGGGATCAGCATTCCCGTGTGGACGATGTT
>USJM01000054.1 GCA_900555005.1 uncultured Lachnospiraceae bacterium
GGGGGGGGGGGGGGGCGCGGGCCGGGCGGGGGGAGCAGGAGTTGCCTTGCCTGCCGGGATCTGCAGTTTGATATAGCCAGTAACTTTCTTTGCCATGATAATGACCTCCTTGTGGTGCCAGCGGGGGATACCCTCCCACTCTTTACTTTACCTTCGTGATGTCCGTAACATTCATTCCGACCGGTGTGCCGTTCATGAATTCCGGGATGCTGATCTTGACCGTCTGGCGGCTCTCATCGATCGAATCGACAACGCCGACTGCGTTGACCCAGACACCGTTCGTCACCCTCACCGTATCTCCTACGTTGAAGTCAATCGACGGCGCCTGCGGCGCGACACCAAGGCTCACCATCTCGCTCTCTGTAAGCGGAATCGGCTTTGTCGAATCTGCTCCGACGAATCCCGTGACGCCCCTGGTATTTCTGACGATGTACCAGTTATCATCATTCAGGATCATATGAACGAACACGTAGCCCGGAAACAGCTTTCTCTTGACAAGCTTCTGCTTCGGAGCCTTCTTTTTCTTCTGAGGCTTGCGCTCGCCCTCTTCCGTGTACTCGATCTTGTCAGCCTCGCCCTCATCCGTTCCAGTTGTCTCAACGACCTCCTGAACCGGAATCCGGACTTCAAGGATGGTATCTTCAAGATGCATATTGGCGATGGTTTTCTCTAGGTTAACCTTCACCTTGTTCTCATACCCGGAATATGTGTGAGCGACATACCACTTGGCTTCCTGTACATCAGATCCGCTGTTTTCCGTGTTCATAGATTCTGTGTCAGCCATTCTCTCACCCTGTCCTTCATGTTTACCGCACAACTGCTCATAGACTGATTGTCAGGAGCTTGTCCAGGCCACTCTTCATCAGATAATCAAGAATGGCGATGATCGCGCTCAGAATGACTGAAACAACCACCACTGCCCCGGTCTGCTTCGCAAGCGTATTCTTCGAAGGCCAAATGATCTTGCCCCACTCGACCTTTACGCCGCGGAAGAATGAACGGAGTCTGGATTCCTTGTCTTCTGCCATTATGGTTCTCCTTCAAAGCAGCTGAATCTTTGTTACTTCGTTTCCTTGTGCACTGTGTGCTTCTTGCAGAATGGGCAGTACTTTCTGACCTCCATCCGCTCCGGATGGTTCTTCTTTTCTTTGGTCAGATTGTAGTTACGATGCTTGCATTCTGTGCACGCCAAAGTGATTCTCGTACGCACAACTTCCACCTCGCTCTCTGTAATATGATAGATGATCGCAGAAAACAGTTTGTCTGCCTGTCTTCAGTCGTCTCAAGGGCAGAATAACCCTTTTGACTGCATTCATACGCCGAAAAAGTATAGCACACATATAAAATCAGAGTCAACCACCGTTCAGGGTTTTCTATGATGCCGGTTTTCTATGATGCCAGCCGTTCTTCGGCTGATTCCCCGAATGACCCATTTTCACCGATTCTTGTCGATGAGGTCCGACACGTTGAAGAATGACGAAAAATTGTCAGGCGCATTCTTCAGCGAGTAACCATCGACAAAGCGTCTGGTCATTCGCATATAGCCATCCCCGATTTCCTTGTAGTCTGTGTCTCCCCACAGGCCGCAGAGATAAACCAGTCCGTTCTTAAGCAGGTAACTGAGGCTGTCCCCAGGGTAGGAGACTTCCGCCCCATACGGAAAAAACAGGATGTCTGCCTTCCCGGTCAGCGGTGCGACTTTGCTCTCCCAGCTGTCGATCTCCTGTCTGAACTGGTCCGTTGTCATGGACGCGTCATTCATGTAAGAATGGGACCAGCCGGCGGACGCGATGCTCCATCCCTCATCTGTAAGCGTCTTCGCGATCTCCGCGATCTTCTTCTGGCCATCCGTGTAGGAAGCCGCGCTGTTTCCGGAAGAAGAACCCGCCTGATCTCCATTTTCAGATTCTGAGGATGCCCCTGTACTTGCTGTGTCCGGAAGCTGATAGCCGAACACACCGTTTTTACCGGAAACCGAGACGATTCCACGCGCCCCGCGGAACGAAAAGTCCGGATGTTCTGCAATAAAGGAGTCCAGAATCGGAACCAGATCATAATCTCCGGACAGATCGTGCCCGTCTTCATCTGTATACTGTGCCTTGACTGCTCCGTCCTCTACTGTCAGTGCGGTCGCAATCCCGTCCCCGTTTTTCACAGAGGAGTAGTCCACGTTGTCCTGGGAAAGAACAATTGGTTTCTTCCCGGAAGGGAGCCTGAGCGTCTGGAGCTCCATGTCCCCCTCGGACTGCAGTTTCGCGATGCTGTGGATGTCAACCAGGATGTAGTTGTTCTCATACAGGCTCTGAAGCATCGCCTTGAACTCATCTGTCGTTACCATCGTGCTCTTGTACGTGTCTGACAGGCTGTCTCCGTCAAATGCCCTTGACGGGTCCTCAATCAGGGTCGGGAAGCACAGATGAGGAATGTCTCCATCCCAGGCCGTGAGCGCAGCGTCGCCCGCCTCATACTGCTTCCTGGCCTCTGCCACACGGCTGTCCAGCCCAAGGTTTCCGGAAAGCGTATTCAGCGTTGCGATGGCTTCCTCATAATTATATCCTGCAGCCTGGTCCGCAGCTGTCTGGAGGATCTGTGAGACATTCTGTTCCTCTGACTCCGACTGCTCCTGTGCTGCCCGCTGCTCCTTCATCTTTGGGGTTTCAACCGGCTCATTGTTCTCGTACTTGCCGTCTGTCCCGATCGCCTCGGCAATCTGGTCATTCATCTGCCTGCGGCTGCAGCCCGAAAGCCCCAGTACAGCTGCCACAAGCCCCACAGCTGCAGTGGCAGCGGCTGCTTTTCGAAAAACCGGGGAATGTGCCTTGCGCATCATGACATCCTCTGAATCCGGCGGACCGCCTCTTTTGTATTCTCATATGTTCCGAACGCGGTCAGGCGGAAATAATGCTCTCCACTCGGGCCGAAACCTGACCCTGGTGTTCCAACAACATGGGCCTGCTCCAGCAACTTGTCAAAGAACTCCCAGGATGTCATCTGTCCCGGCGTCTTCATCCAGATATATGGTGCGTCAACACCGCCATACACTTCATAGCCGGATTCCTTCAGTGCGTCCATGATCACCCTGCAGTTTCTCTTGTAGTATCCGACCTGCTCCTTCAGCTCCTTCTTTCCCTCCTCGGAGTAAACCGCCATCGCCGCCTTCTGGACGATGTAAGGTGCCCCGTTGAACTTGGTCCCATGTCTTCTCGCCCACAGGGAATGAAGCTTCACTCCTCCGCGTTCCAGATCCTTCGGCACTACAGTAAAGCCCAGACGCGTGCCTGTGAAACCTGCATTCTTCGAAAATGAGCGGATCTCGATCGCGCAGCTGCGGGCGCCTTCACATTCATAGATCGAGTGCGGGACATCCGGGGCAGAGATGTAAGCCTCATATGCAGCATCGTATATGATCACGGCGCCGATCCTGTTTGCATAATCAACCCACTCACTCAGACGCTCCTTTGTGATGGAAGCTCCTGTCGGATTGTTCGGATAGCAGAGATAAATGATATCCGGTTCCTGCTTCGGAAGCTCCGGCGTGAAATTGTTTTCCGCCACGCATGGCATATAGATCACATCACTCCAGCGCTCCGTCTTCGGATCATAGGTTCCGCAGCGGCCTGCCATGACGTTTGAGTCCACGTAGACCGGATAAACCGGATCGCAGACCGCAATCCGGCTGTCCCGTGAAAAGATTTCCTGAATATTCCCCGAATCGCTCTTTGCGCCATCGGAGATAAAAATCTCGTCCGGGCTGATGCTGCAGCCTCTGTCTTCATAGTCGTTTTTTGCGATTGTCTCGCGCAGCCAGCTGTATCCAAGATCAGGGGAATACCCGTGGAAAGTTTCCGCGCGGGACATGTCGTCCACCGCAGCGTGCAGTGCCTTGATGATCGCAGGTACAAGTGGCTGCGTCACATCGCCGATCCCGAGACTGATCACATCCGCCTCAGGATGAGCCTCCTTGAATGCCCTGGACTTTTTTCCGATTGTGGAAAACAAATAGCTTCCGGGAAGCTTCAGATAATCCTCATTGACTCTGTACATAGTTCTCCTCTCTGACAGCTCTTCTCTGCCTGATCTACTGTCTTCGCCCTGAAACACCGCCCTTTTCAGGCCGGTTTTATTTAATCGCCTGCGGGCGAATCTCCCCCTCAAAACCCGTGACAGCCGGTCCGGTCATGAAGACGGTGTTTTTCCCCTCGTCCCACTCGACCAGAAGATCTCCGCCCCGAAGATGAATCTTCACCTTCCTGTCTGTCCATCCATTCAGAATACAGGCCACCCCGACGGCGCACGCGCCTGTTCCGCACGCCCAGGTTTCGCCGCTCCCCCGTTCCCAGACACGCATCCGGACATTCTCCCTGTCCTCAACCTGGATGAATTCCGTATTCACCCCCTCCGGAAATACCGGGTGATGCTCAAAATGAGGCCCGATCGCCGGAAGATCCAGCTCATACGGATCCCGGACCCTCGTGATACAATGCGGATTCCCCATCGAGACGCAGGTTACAGGCCAGCTCTGTCCATTCACATTCAGAGGTGCATCCAGAATGACCCTTCCGTAAGGCTTTTTCTCAGTAACCAGGCTTTCACCGGCTTCTCCCAGGCGGACCGGAATCTTCTCCGGCTCCAGCACCGGGCTTCCCATATCGACGCGCACGTCTCGACCTTCCCATCCTTCACGTGAAGATCGAGCGTCTTGACCCCGGAAAGTGTCTCGACGGTCATCCGTTTCTTTCGAACCATTCCATGGTCATAAACATACTTTGCCACGCACCGGATCCCGTTTCCGCACATCTTCCCTCTGGATCCGTCAGCGTTGTACATATCCATGAAACAATCCGCCGTGAGGGAAGGTCTGATGATGATCAGTCCATCCGATCCGACTCCGAAATGACGGTCAGAAATGATAACCGCCGCCTTCTCCGGATCCTGCACGGTCTCCTCAAACCCATTCACATAAACGTAGTCATTGCCGCAGCCATGCATCTTGGTAAATTTCATGTGAGGCTGTCTCCCTTCTGTCAAAACCCTTCCTGGTGGTTGACTGATGCCCTTCAGCATACAGGATTCCGAAGTCCGCGGCAACCGCTGCCGGCGGCGTCCCTTCAGATGCGCAGTCAGCGTTGTCACTGCTTTCCAGGTGGCAGGCCTGGTCCGCTTTTCATCTGCCCTGCCTGCAAAGCTTACGGCCGGATTCCCGAAATACAAGCAGCATCCGGCTGCTGTCCGTCGCAAGCGGCCGCTCCGAATAACCGTCGAAGGCAGCCTGAAAAATCAGCCCGGCCTCCTCCGCCAGTCTCTTCACAGTATCCATCGGGTAGGCCCTCTCAATATGAGTCTCGGATGCCCTCTGGTAAAGGCCGTTCTCAAGACGTGCAAATATCGTCAGGTCATATTCATTTTCACGGCGTTCGGGATGGTAATCGTTCTCCCAGACCAGCGCGCATTCCTCTCTCACATCCGCAAAGACATTCTGCGCAAGCTCATGTTCATAATAGGATGCTGTGTTCATATCAAACACAAAGATACCGCCCGGGTCCAGATAATTCTCCACCAGCCTGAAAACCTTCAGCAGGTCCTCCTCCGACTCCAGGTAGTTCAGGCAGTCACAGCACGAACAGACTGCCCTGACCGTCCCATACAGTTCAAAGGCCCTCATGTCCTGCTGCAGATACAGGATGTTTCCTCCTGCCTGTTCATGTTCCATCGCCACCTGGAGCATGTCCTCAGAGTCGTCAACACCGATCATGTCATATCCTCTGTCCCTCAGGCGCCGGGTCATCTGGCCCGTCCCGCAGCCCAGGTCGAGGACAAGGCCATCGTCAATTCCGTAGCCGCCGGGCCCAGCTGTCATACGGGACATTGTCCATGAATTTGTCGTAAACCTGCGCAAAGCTTTCATACATCGCCATGTTCAGTGAATGACTCCTCCGAGCAGTCCATAGAAAATCACCGAGATGATAAATGCAGCAAGCAGGACGCCAAGCCCAATTGCCACAGAGGATCTCTTTCTGTCCATACCAAGCAGTGCCGCGATCATACTGCCGGTCCAGGCACCTGTTCCAGGAAGCGGAATCCCGACAAAGAGCAGAAGTCCCAGAAATTCCCCCCGGCTGAGGCTTTCACTCTTTTTCATCGCGTGTGCTTCAATCTTATCGACCAGTTTGTGATGCTTCGTTCTCTTGAAAAACTGAAAAATTTTATTCAGCAGAAGCAGGATAAACGGAACCGGAAGGATGTTTCCGATGATGCAGATCGGAAAGCTGTCAGCAGATTCACCCCGAGGAGCTTCGCCACAATCAGACCTCCCCTGCACTCGAGAATCGGGAAAAGGGAGACAATGAAACAGACCAGCTCGGCGGGCATAATATGTCCAAGGTTATTCGCGAACCAGACGGCAACCGCGTTCGTCATAGAGAAAACTCCTTTTTATGATGGGTTTACAGATACGATTTCAGGAAGTCAAACAGAACGTCCATCTGCTCGTCCGTCCCGATCGTGATCCGCAGATAATTGTCGATCCGCGGGCTGTCAAAATACCGGACGATGATGCCCGCCCTTCTGAGCGCCTGGAACAGATCCCTTGCCTGCGCCTTCTCATGCCGGACAAACAAAAAGTTCGTCTGTGAATCGGCAAAGGAAAAGCCAAGTGACGACAGCACTTTTTTGCTTCTCTCCCGCGTCGCAATCACCTTCCCGGCTGTCTCCCTGTACCATCCGGAATCCTCCGCGGCAGCTTTTCCTGCAGCAAGCGCGGCCTGGTTCATCGTATAGGAATTGAAGGAATACTTGCAGTCACTCAGGTATCGGATCAGTTTTGCCGATCCGATCGCAAATCCAATTCGCATCCCCGCAAGGCTTCTGCTCTTCGAGAAGGTCTGCACAACAAGCAGGTTATCGAACTCCGGAAGCAGCGACAGCGCGCTGCTTCCGTCCGGAGCGAAATCAATGTAGGCCTCATCCACAATCACAACACTGTCCGGGTTGGCCAGTAGAATGTCCCTCACCGCCCCCTTCTCCATCAGAACGCCTGTAGGCGCATTGGGGTTGGGAAAGATGATTCCGCCGTTCTCCTTCAGATAATCATTCTTGACGATCTCAAACTCCGCATTCAGTTTCTGCTTCTGATACGGGATCCGGAACAAATCAGCCCAGACCTCATAGAAGGAGTATGTGATATCCGGAAAAAGAATGGGCTTTCCGGAATTGAAGAAAGTCAGAAAGCTCATCGCCAGCACATCATCAGACCCTACCCCGACAAACACCTGATCCTGTGAGACATGATATGCATCCGCCAGCGTCTTCGTCAGAGCAGCTGCCGCCGGATCCGGATACCTCCGGAGGCTTTCCTCTGTCACACCCGAAAGCGCGGCCATCACCCTCGGTGATGGAGGGTACGGATTCTCATTCGTATTCAGCTTTACAATATGAAGATCCTTCGGCTGCTCGCCGGGTGTGTAAGGCACGACTCTTCTGACGCCATCTTCCCATGAAGCCATCTTTCTCTCCTCTTCGTCCTTCCCAGTCTGATCTATGCCACGCATGTTTTCCTGCCATTCAGCAGGCATACCGGATCAAATTCACCGCTCATTTACGCGCGCCGGATTGTCCGTTCCGCCAGTCTTTCAAATGCCGGCATAGACCGCTCGATCGTCTCCGGCGAGACACAGTAGGCAATCCGTACATATCCGGGTCCTTCAAATGACCGCCCGGGCACAAACAGAAGGTGCTCTTTCTTTGCCTCCGCGACAAAGTCCGTTCATCGTCCAGCGGGCTCTTCATCCACAGATAAAAGGCTCCCTCCGGCTTCACATAAGAATATCCATATCTGTTCAGCCCCTCGCAGAGACGCTTTCTGTTCCGGTCATAGAAATCCAGATCCACCTTCGCCTCCAGGCAGCCTGCGACTGCCAGCTGCATCAGGCTTGGAGCATTGACAAAACCGAGAACACGGTTTGCAACCGCTGCCGCTGCCTGAATCTGCTGCGCATCATCCAGCTCATCCGGCATTACCAGATACCCGATCCGTTCCCCTGGAAGAGACAGCGATTTGCTGAACGAATAGCCCACGATCGTATTGTGATAATACTTTGTCAGAAACGGAACCTTCTTCCCGTCGTATACCAGCTCCCTGTACGGCTCATCGGAAATCAGGTAGATCGATGTACCATACTTTTTCTCCATCCGGCAGAGCAGCTCTGCAAGCTGCCGGATCTGCTCCTCCGGGTAAACCACTCCGGTCGGATTGTTCGGGTTGTTCAGAATGACAGCCTTTGTCCGCCTGCTGATCAGCTTCTCCGCAGCCTCCAGATTCAGGAGAAAATGCTCCGGTTCAGGGGGCACAGCTCTGAGCACTCCCTGATGGTTCGCCACATAGCTTCTGTATTCACCGAAAAACGGGGCAAACACCAGCACCTCATCCCCCGGGTCAAGCAACGTCTTCAGCGTTACATTCAACCCGCCGGCTGCTCCAACCGTCATCAGAATGCTCCGGCTGGTGAAAGCTGTGGAAAACCTTTCATTCAGGTTGTCTGCGATCTTTTCCCGGACTTCCTCGAATCCGGCATTGGACATATAGCCGTGAAGCTTCAGCGGCGGAACTGTCTCCGTCAGGTTCCTGATCTGCGCCCCGACGCCTGCCGGAGCCGGAACATTCGGATTCCCGAGGGAAAAGTCATAGACATTCTCCGCCCCGTATTCCGCCGCCATCCGTCTGCCTTCCTCAAACATCGCCCGGATCGCGCTTGAATTCTGCACGAGTTCCTGCATTGCCTTTGCAATCACTGGAGCGTCACCTCTCCTTTTTCAACCATCATCACCGGATGATAGCTTTCCTTTGCCTCCCGGAGTCCCTCATCTCCGGTATCATCTTCCCGGTTTACATACGGAATCCCGTCCATCGCGTGCTCGACAAACTGCTGATTGATCACAGTGTAGGCGCCCTCGACATCGGTCAGCGCCTTCTCGATATGGACCACAAAGGTATCGTCATTCACCTTTTCCCCGATCGTGTAAGCACGACCTGTCCGTTCACCCGAAGGAGACCGCCGGTCAGATGAAGTTCCTTCAGGAGCCGGAGCGAGTTCAGCGCCACGCACATCTCGATCCGTTTTTCGTAAAGCTCATCACAATCATTCAGCACCCGCCACTTCAGTCCCATCTGGAAGCATTCTTCCACATTGTCATCCGTGATCGGCTCGAAAGACCAGTCCGGGTAATCCCGCAGGAATTTGTTAATATGATTTTTCTTTCCGTGATATTTTCTTCCGGACAGGTTCTTCAGCTTCTCCGTCTCATAGACATAGTCCCAGTAATTCCGGGTCGGCTCAAAATGAAACTTTCCCGGACAGGCTGTCTCAATCAGATCAAACTGTTCCTTCGTCACATACCGGATTCGAAACGGTGCTCCTTCCTCACTGGCAAGGCCGGTCATTGCGTCCAGTGCCGCAGGGAGCTTTTCCGGCTCTCCCATCGGGAAACGGAAAAAGGGCTTCGGTGTCTTCGACTTCAGAATCAGTACGCCATCTGAAATCTGGTACTCCATCGGCTCAAGATGCTTCCACAGATAGAGGTTTGAAAAACAGTCATCACATGAACGGGAATTCAGCCTTCTGTAGAACGGGAGTAAGAGCTCCTGGTCCGCAAGTGTGATCTCTTTGAATCGCGACGTTGGTAAATCCATACAATCCTTTCCGGCTTATCAGCCTGTTACAAGGCCTTCGCTGCGCATCACGGCTGCCACGTCATAGACATACTTTGCGCAGAGGTCATCCGACTCAGCCTCCACCATCACGCGGACAAGGGGCTCAGTGCCGGACTCACGCACCAGAATACGGCCGGTATCGCCCAGCGCTTCTGCAACTGCCTTGACTGCCTCCTGCACTGCCGGGTCGTTCTGTGCAGCCTTTTTATCGGTGACGCGGACATTCTCCAGAACCTGCGGATAGATCTTCAGAGGCTCAGCCAGCTTGCTCATGGGCAGTTTTTTGGCCAGCATGACCTCCATCATCTTCAGGCTGGTCAGGATACCATCGCCGGTGCTGGCGTACTTGCTGAAGATAATATGACCGCTCTGCTCACCGCCAATACGGCAGCCGTTCTTAGCCATGTACTCATAGACGTACTTATCGCCCACAGCAGTTTTAGCGTATCCGATCCCCTGCTCATCAAAAGCCTTGTACAGGCCAAAGTTGGACATGACCGTGGTAACGACGGTATTGGTTAGCAGCTTGCCACGCTCCTTCATGTAGCAGCCGTAGATGTACAGGATGTGGTCGCCAGTGATGACATTGCCCTTTTCATCCACACACAGGCAACGGTCAGCATCGCCGTCATAGGCAAAACCGATGTCCAGCCCCTTCTCTACCACGAACTTCTGCAAGCCCTCGATATGGGTAGAGCCAGCGTTGTTGTTGATGTTCAAGCCGTTCGGCTTGTTGTTGATGACGTAGGTATCCGCACCCAGAGCATCAAAAACAGACTTA
>USJM01000055.1 GCA_900555005.1 uncultured Lachnospiraceae bacterium
AGAATCCGCACCACGGGCAATCTGTGCTTTCATGATCTTATCCGTCTCTTCGAGAAGAATCGGTATAAAGCGAAGCGCAATCGACATCATCATCGCAATCTCATGAACCGGTACATGAAGCCTGTTCATCCAGCCGAGTCCGGACTCCAGACCGTCTGTCAGGCTGTTCGGTGTCGTGGTGAACGTCAGGATGCTGGAACCGATGATCAGATACGTCAGGCGGACCGCCATATGGATCGCAAACCGGATGCCCTCCTTTGTCATCTTCAGTTTCCAGATCTGAAGCACAACCTTCCCCGGTGTCATGAACAGATTGAACAGAATCGTGATCAGCATCAGAATGAAGATGGGCTTCAGCCCCTTCAGAATGTAGCGCAGCGGCACCCCCGACACGACGACCACCGTCAGTACGGCCACGGTCGCGAGTGCATAGGCACTGATCGAGCCGAATGTAAACAGGGATATAATAAAGACGAGCGTTCCGAGCAGCTTGACGCGCGGATCCAGCCTGTGTATCAGGGAATTGCCAGGATAATACTGGCCGATTGTCATATCCTTCAGCATTCCATTCCTGCCTTCCTGAGCACCGCCAGGATTTCATCCGCCGCTTCCTCCTGCGTGGTCACATTCTGGCTGACGTCCCATCCTTTCCCCCGAAGAGCCCGCATGACATAGGTCACCTGCGGTGCCGCAAGCCCGATCGATTCCAGCTCCTCCACATGGGAGAACACTCTTGCGGGGATATCGTCATACAGCACCTTCCCCTTGTCGAGAACGATGATCCGGCTGGCATAGTCTGCCACATCTTCCATGCTGTGCGAAACCAGCACGACGGTGATGCCGTGCTCCCGGTGCAGCTGTTTCAGCACCCCAAGGATGTCATCGCGCCCCTTCGGGTCCAGGCCTGCTGTCGGCTCATCCAGCACCAGTACCTCCGGGTTCATCGCCAGGATCCCGGCAATCGCCACCCTGCGCTTCTGCCCTCCGGACAGCTCAAACGGGGACTTGTCCTCATAGTGCTCGTCAAGTCCGACCATGCGCATGGCCGCCCTTGCGCGCCCTTCTGCCTCTTCGGCCGAGGACCCCTGATTCTTCGGTCCAAAGCAGATATCCTTCAGCACCGTCGTCTCAAAGATCTGGTATTCCGGGTACTGAAACACCAGTCCGACCCGGAACCTGAGCTGCCGCATCGGGTATCCTTCCTCATAGATATTCTTCCCATCGACAAAAATCTGGCCGGACGATGCCCGGTTCAGTCCGTTCAGATGCTGAATCAGCGTCGATTTTCCTGAGCCTGTATGGCCGATGATCCCGATGAATTCCCCGCTCCAGATGGTCAGACTGACGTCATCGAGCGCCTTCTTCTCGTAAGAGGTTCCAAGGCCGTATATGTAATTAAGATGCTCGATTCTGATCTCCATGCCTGACCTTCTCCAGCTCCTCTGTCAGCTCCTCCACCGTCAGAATCCCATCCGGCAGCGGAACACCCCGCTCCTTCAGCCGGTCCGCAAGCTCTGTGACAAAAGGAACATCCAGACGGATTTCCTTCAGCGCACGGACATTTGAGAAAACTTCTCTCGGTGTACCTGACATCACAACAGCCCCCTCGTCCATGACAAGCACCCGGTCTGCGTGAATCACTTCTTCCATATAATGGGTGATCAGAATGACCGTAATCCCTTCTGTCCTGTTCAGCTCACGGACTGTCCGGATGACCTCCGCCCGTCCGCCCGGATCCAGCATCGCCGTCGGCTCATCCAGCACGATGCATTTCGGCTTCATCGCGATCACCCCTGCAATCGCGACACGCTGCTTCTGGCCTCCGGAGAGTCTGTTCGGAGAACTTTCCCTGTATTCCCACATACCGACAGCCTTCAGGGCCTTCCGGACTCTCTCCCAGATTTCCTTCGTCGGAACACCCATGTTCTCCGGTCCGAAGCCGACATCCTCCTCCACGACAGAGGCGATGATCTGGTTGTCCGGGTTCTGAAAGACCATACCGGCTGCCTGCCGGATCGCCCCGACATTCTTCTCCTCCCGGGTATCCAGTCCGTCTACAAAAAGAGTACCCCCCGATGGGACGAGCAGCGCATTCAGCTGCCTGGCAAGCGTCGATTTTCCGGAACCGTTGTGTCCCAGAATCGCGATGAACTGTCCTTCCTTCACATCGAGGCTGACACCCTTCAGCGCCTTGTAGGAAGCGTCCACATTGCCGTCGTCGTCATAATGGAGATACTCATATGTCAGATCATGGCCTTCTATGATCGATCTTCTGTCTGAACTCTTCATCCTGATATTCTTCTTACCGATTGTCCCTCTCGCAGTTTCGCCGGAAATATGCGATACCTCCGCCCCGTCTTCTCGTTGATCAGTTCAAAGAGAATCCGGCTTGCTTCCGTTGTCATCTCCCTGATCGGCTGTTCGATTGTGGTCAGGGAAGGCTGGTAATACAATGCTTGATCCAGGCCGTCGAACCCTGCGACAGAAATATCGTCCGGCACCTTCAGCCCGGCATCGAAGATCGCCTTGCAGGCCCCGATCGCGATCACATCCGCAATCGCATAAACTGCCGTAAAACGCACTCCCCGGTTCAGGAGCCTCCTCGTCTGCTGATAGCCGTTCTGCATCGTATAGGTCTGTTCATCCGGGTCCATTGTGACAACCAGGGATTCGTCATACTCAATTCCGTTGTCCCTCAGCGCTCTCTTGTAGCCCTCAAGGCGAAGCGTCCCGATACTGGAATCCCGCGCCAGAGAGGTCAGAATGGCAATCCGCCGATGTCCCATCCGGCAGAGATAATCGACCATCCGATAGCTCTCGGCTTCGTCATCGATGGAGACAACCCCGAAATTGTCCAGGCTCTCCCCGAGCACGGCGTTGACCGTACAGATGACATACGGAACCGTCAGCTGATGAAGCAGGTCTTCCCTCGGGTGGCTTGCGCCCCCCAGAAATATGATTCCCTTCAGCCGCTTCTCCTTCTCAAGGCGGATTGCAGCCTCGATCTCATTCTCATCCTCATCAACCTGCTGCAGGACAAACAGATACTGCTTGCCAAGAATATCGCGTTCCAGCATCTGTACCATCGCGCCAAAGAGCGGGTTGCTGATTCCTTTTGCCAGGACAGCGATCGCGTTTGACTCCGAACGCTTCAGATTCCGGGCACTGTTGTTTGGAATATATTGATATTCCGCAATGGTATCAAGGATCTTTTTCTTTGTCTCCGGATTGATGTCCGGATGGTTGTTAATCGCACGGGAGACCGTGCTGACACCGACACCGCAGATCTTTGCTATTTCTTTTATTGTGATCTGTTCCATGTTGTATTGTTCCTTCCGTCTCAGTCACAAAGACCACAGACTCAAGCATTATAGCAAGTCCCGCAGACAGATGCAATGATCCGTATGCAGGCACAGATGCTGTCCCGCAGCCATCCCGCAGAAGAATCAGGCCTCACGCCCGAACGCCCTGATCTCCTGCTCCGCACTCGATGATGAGCGGTCGCCAGGAGCCATGATATGCAAGCAAGCTTTCATCATGACTTCTGGCTCGTCGCCTTCACAAAAAGATGGCAGGGCTTTCTCAACCTGCCCTGCCATCCATCAGTCACTTCGTATCTCTCTGTGTCAGTCTGCCGGAAATCTTCGTCAGCCTCCTGATCTCCGCGGCCAGTTCATCTGAGAACTCTCCCTTTCTCAATCTCCAGCACCAGTTTCCACCGGTTGTGGAAGGATGATTCATCCTCGCCCAGCTGTCAAGGTTCAAATAATCCTGCATCGGAATCACGCAGGTATCTGAGACGCTCTCCATTGCAAGCCGGATAAACTGCCAGGTTTTCTCCTTCCTCGGTACATCTGCAAGTCCAAGATAATCATCCGCGAGCTTTCTGTCGTCGTCTGACAGCTCATCGTACCACGCATACAGCGTCTGGTTATCGTGCGTACCCGTGTAGACGATCGAATTGTGCGGATAATTATACGGCAGATAGTTTCCGGAGTCCCTCGAGTCAAATGCAAACTCGATGACCTTCATCCCCGGGAATCCGGAGTCCTTTACCAGCTGGATGACCGATGGCGTCAAGAACCCGAGATCCTCCGCAATGATCGACTTTGAAGTCACCTTCGGGTTCTCCGCAAGCGCACGGAACAGCTTCATGCCGGGGCCCGGCATCCACTTTCCCTTCACTGCGTTCACACTTCCGTAGGGAATGGAATAATACTCATCGAACCCGCGGAAATGATCAACGCGAACGACATCATACAGTTTGAGGCAGTGATCGATTCTCCTCTTCCACCAGGAAAAGTCTGTCTTTTCATGGTAAGCCCAGTCATAAAGCGGGTTGCCCCAGAGCTGTCCGTCCGCCGAAAATGCATCTGGCGGACAGCCTGCGACGGCCTTCGGTCTCCCATCCTCATCCACCTGGAACATTTCCGGATGCGCCCAGAAATCCGAGCTGTCCGGTGACACATAGATCGGAATGTCCCCGATGATCTCAATTCCGTGATCGTTGGCATACTTCTTGAGACTGTTCCACTGGGCCGCAAACATATACTGGAGGAAGCAGTAGAAACGGATCTCTCCGCTGTATGCCTCCTTTGCCTTCCGGAGTGTCTCTGATCCCTCTTTCTCAGCTCAAGCGGCCATTCCTGAAAGCTTTTCCCATCGTTTGCATTCTTGATCGCCATAAACAGCGCATAGTCCGGAAGCCAGTCCTCGTTCTCCGAGAAGAACTTCTGATAATCCGCTGTCTGATCAAAGCGGCTTCTCTCGCAGGCAAGCTTCAGAACCGTAAAACGGTTTGTATAGAGCTTGTAATAGTCGACCTTCGTCTCGTCCCCCTGCCCGAAATCGACTGTCTCTACCTCGCTCTTCTTCAGAAGCCCTTCCTCAATCAGCGCGTCCAGGTCGATAAAGTACGGATTCCCCGCAAAAGCAGAGAAGGACTGGTATGGAGAGTCCCCGTATCCTGTCGGCCCCAGCGGAAGGATCTGCCAGTAATGCTGGCCCGAGGCCTCCAGCTGATCAACAACCTGACGGGCACTCTTTGAAAATGTTCCGATTCCGTACGGAGACGGAAGGCTTGAAATCGGAAGCAGGATTCCTGCATATCTCATGTACGTGCATTTCCTTTCATGCGTTTTTCATCAGCCCTTGACGGCTCCGGCCAGAACACCCTCAATGATGTACTTCTGTGCAAATGCATAGAAGATCACGATCGGGATGATGGCCATGACCAGTACCGCCATCATGGCGCCCCAGTCAATGTTTCCGTGGGACTGCTTCAGATACTGGACTGCGATCGGGATGGTCTTGTACTTGTTGATGTTCAAGACCAGCGCCGGAAGCAGGTAGTCGTTCCAGATCCACATGGACTCCAGGATCGTGACTGTCATGACAGTCGGCTTCATGATCGGAAGCACAACCTTGAAGAAGGTCTGCACCGGGGAGCATCCGTCGATCATCGCAGCTTCCTCTATCTCGAGGGAAATGCTCTTGACAAAGCCGGTGAACATGAACACGGCGAGCCCCGCGCCGAATCCCAGGTACACGACGATGATACCGACCGGATTGCCGAGATGAAGGATGTTCGCAAACTTGGACAGTGTGAACATGACCATCTGGAACGGGACGATCATCGAGAACAGGCACAGGACGTAGAACAGGGAAGTGAACTTCGACTTCACACGAACGATGTACCATGCTGCCATGGAGGTGCAGAGAATGATCGCGATGACGGAGAATACGGTGATGAACAATGAGAACGCGAACGCTCTCGGGAACCCGGTCTTGTTCCAGGCATTCACATAGTTTCTCATGCCGAAGAACACCTGCTTGATGCCCTTCTCCCACTTCTCAGCGCCATCACTGAACAGAGAGTACCTGCTGATTCCAAACGGGTTCTTGAAGATAAACGCCTTCTTCTTGAAGGAGTTCAGGGTGACGACGACGAGCGGATAGATCCAGATCAGGGATATGATCGTGAAGATCACCGTCAGCAGGCCGCCGTGTCTGGCACGGCGTACAGTTGAAACCTCCTGCGCTGCCTTGTTCAGCTTCTTTGCCTTTGCCATGGTCACGCCACCTCCTTGCTTCTGGACATCTTATTCTGTATCAGCGAGATCACACCGACCAGGATGAAGAAGATTACTGCCTTTGCCTGGCCGACGCCCTGCCAGCCGGTCGAACCGTACATTGTTGTGTAGATGTTCAGAGCCAGCAGCTCAGACAGATGATTTGGATTACCGCCTGTCAGTGCCAGGTTCTGGTCGAAGAGCTTGAACCCATTCGTCAGTGTCAGGAAGGTGCAGATGGTGATGGTCGGAGCCAGCATCGGAAGGGTGACATAGCGAAGCAACTGTCTGCTGTTTGCTCCGTCAATCTCGGCTGCCTCGATCAGATCAGGCGAGATGTTCTGAATCCCGGCGATGTAGATGACCATCATGTATCCGATCTGCTGCCAGCACACAACGATGACCAGACTCCAGAACGCGCTCCACTGGGAAGTGGTGATCGTCATTCTGTAATTCTGAAGGACAGCGTTGAAAATCATCATCCAGATGTAGGACAGGACAATTCCGCCGATCAGGTTTGGAAGGAAGAATGCAGTCCGGAAGAAATTTGTTCCTCTGATCCCCTTCGTCAGAGCCAGTGCGATCGCAAATGCAACGACATTGATGATCACAACCGTCACGACCGTAAACAGTGACGTATACCAGATGGAATGAAGGAAGGTCGTATCAACCTTGCCATTCACAACAAAGATTCTGGAAAAGTTTTTGAATCCTACCCATTTCCAGTCTGTCACAGTCGTAAACTTGCAGAATGACAGGAAGATTCCATAGAAGAATGGAATAATAAAGCCGATCAGGAATGCAATCGCTGTCGGCAGCATGAATAATGGAAAATATTTCTTGATTGACTTTTGCATAAAAATTTCTCCCTCGCCATGGCTCAGATCCGGTCCCCTCATCAGGCACCAGCCGATTCGTGAGAAAAAGGGGATGAGTTCTGTATCTGCAACTCATCCCCGGTGATTCACATTCTCTTCATCAAGGAGATTGTCTGTCCTTTTCCGGACATCCGATCTTTACTCAGCCTCAGTAGCTGCCTCGGTAGCTGCCTCAGTTGATGCCTCTCCCTCATGAGCCAGTGTCCACTGATGTGCCCATCCATCGACGAATGCGGTCTTGACTGCATCCCAGCTTCCGCCGTTGGAGGTGTAATCGGTCAGAGCGTTGACAACATCCTTGCGCCAGTCATCGACATTCGGTGTTGCGTTGAAGGACCATGCAACAGAGGTCTTTCCTGCAGACTGAAGAGCTGTTGCCTCGACGCCGAATGCGTTCTTGGAAGCATAATCGCCTGTGAAGGTATCAAACGGGCAGGTAAGTCCCATGTCATCGACCATTGCCTTGCGGCCCTCGTCAGAGGTGATCACCCAGTTGAGGAATGCAAGAGAAGAATCGATATCTTCCTGCGGAGCCTTTGCATTGATTGCCCAGAAGTTCTCGGTTCCGGAGCAGAGTCCTTCATTCGCATCATCGACACCGAAGTAGATCGGCATCATTCCGAGATCCTCGGCCTTGACTTCATATCCGTTGTCCGGATTGGTCAGCGCTGAGAACTCCCAGTCACCGTTCTGATAGAACACAGCCTCACCCATGCCGAATTCCTGCTCTGCATTGTAGGAACCGGAGTTCAGCGTCTTCGGATCTGCTGCGGAATCAGATACGTACATATCCCAGACATTCTTGAAGTTGTCAAGGTAGGTGCCCTTGATGGTCGGCTCGCCGGCTGTCAGATCGACACCGTCGTCCTTGAACTCATAGTACAGCGGAAGGTTTGCAAGGTGTCCGGAGAATCTCCAGGAGGAAGAATCATCCAGGCCGGCGGAAGCGAATGCCTCAGTCAGGCTGGTTCCGAACTTGTCGTTGATCTCGTCGACTCTGGACTGGATGTCATCTGCAACAGCCTTCAGGGTGTCGAAAGAATTGATGTCATCCATGGACTTCGCCTTTGCATTGTCCATCTGGAAGTAGTCATTCAGGATCGTCTTGTTGTAGATGATACCATAAGACTCGAAGCAGTTTGCAATTGCTGCTACCTTGCCATCGTAGTTGACGGTCAGTGACTTGTCGGTCAGATGGCTGTAAAGAGGAGTATCCTTCAGATCGTAGGTGTAGTCATTCCAGGTCTGAGCTGCTGTTGCATTGCCGACTGTAAAGATGGTCGGAGCATCGCTCTTTGCCATCTCGGATGTCAGGGTCGTGTTGTACTGCCCGTCAGCTGCGGTCAGAACCGTGACATCGACGCCATACTGGCTGCTGTAATCGGATGCAAGCGTCTGCCATGCTTCGTCGGTCTCCGGCTTGAAGTTCAGCAGGTAAACCTTGCCTGTACCCGGATCAAAAGCTTCGGTGGAAGCTTCTGTCTCGCCTGCCATTGCAGTTGTGGCAAGCATGCTTGCTGCCATTGCAGCAGTCATAAGAATACTTACGGCTTTCTTTTTCATGTCTCGTCCTCTCCTTTGACATACATGATTTTGGGTTGCTTCTGTCTTATCGGAAGCCTTACCGGAATCGTTGTCGGCAACGTTGTCGGTATCGTTTCCGGTGATGACTGAATAATAGCACAGGGCCAGAATGGTTTCAACACCATTTTGGCCCTGTGTAGTTGATTTGTTTCTTTTTAACAATTTATATACTTGCTATTTGTGCATTATGCTTATCTGATTTTTCCTGACGCCGGCTTCTCGGAGATTGCACACCCCTGTTTTCCGTAACCCTGCCCAAATGCACGAATTCATGATGGTGCAGGACTTTGCAGTGTTCAGCACTTCACCGGCTCCGGATAATCTACACCGAAGGTATCAACTGTCATGGACTGAATCTTCTGCTCCTCCATCGGACGATCTGAATAATCGGTCTCAGACTGTGCGATCTGATCCACAACTTCCATTCCCTCCGTCACCTTTCCGAACGCGGCGTACTCCCCATCGAGATGCGGGGCATCTCCATGCATGATAAAGAACTGCGCCCCTGCGGAATTCGGGCTCATCGATCTTGCCATCGACAGGACACCCGGCGTATGCCTCAGGGTATTCTGCGGAAAATGATTGCGTCGGAACTCTCCCTTGATCGAATAGCCGGGGCCGCCCATCCCGGTTCCCTCCGGATCTCCGCCCTGAATCATGAAGCCGGCGATGACACGGTGGAAGATAAGCCCGTCATAGAACCCCTTCTTTACGAGTGAGATAAAATTGTTGACGGTGTTCGGTGCCATATCCGGATAAAGCTCTGCCTTCATGACGCCGCCATGTTCCATTGTAAGGTTACGACTGGATTCTGTGCCATGTTTTGCTCCTTTCTTCTGTCATCATGTGATATGAGTGTCAAAAGTATCATCTGCCACTCACAAGCTTTCCTGAATTGCCTTCCTGCTGTGCTGATCAGCTTTGACAACAACTTTCTGTACAGACAATCGAGCGTCCGCATACGGGGCGTCGATCCGGCACACGGACGCAGGAATGACCATCCTCTCTCTGAAACCAAGCTTTTCCGCGAGTCTGAGAGAAGGCCTGTTCCGCTGTTCGATCAAAGCCCATATTTCCTCGATCCCGGCCTTCTGAGCCGCATAGCGGAGAATTTCCTGGCAGGCTTCCGTTCCAAGTCCCTGCCCGCGCCATTTTTCTGCGATTACATATCCCAGTTCAATCCTGCCATCCGGTGAAAGGCTGTCCGTTTTCGGGATCAGCCCGCACCAGCCCACAATCTCCCCGCTGCTTCTTGCCGCCACAGTCCAGAGTCCGAACCCCCAGAACCTGTAGGCTGTCTTGATATAGGCAAGATACTGGTCTTTTTCAATGTTCTGCCTCAGACTGATGCTTCCGGCATCTGTCTCCCTGACCTCGCCGAGAATCCTGCTCAGTGCCGGATAATCCTCCCTGGTACTTTCCCGTATGAAGAGACGCTTTGTCTTCCCGATACAGACAGGGATTCCCCTCCACCGTCTGTATGCATTCAATAGATCATCTGCATCCACATTCTCGAAAGACTGCAGAACATAAGAAGCGCCATTGAAAAAGCCGCCGTCTTCATCCGGCTGATATCCCGCAACGAAAAATCCATTGCCAGCAAGCGTCCCCGACAGGTTTGGATCATCCGTAACAACAAGGTCCGCGTCAGAATACGTCTGCTTCCAGCTTTGACGCTGCACGATCTGCACACTAGCACCCCTGCTGCTGATATCCTTCAGGTATACGCGTCCCGCCTCCCGCACGCAGAGGGCATCCATGCTGTCCTCCCCGAGCAGAAAAAGGACCCGGATCCTTGTATCTGTCGGAATCATGTGAAGTTCTTCCATAGGCCTTCTGGCTCGCCGCCCTCACCAATACCTTCAAAAAAGAGGCCCGGCCTG
>USJM01000056.1 GCA_900555005.1 uncultured Lachnospiraceae bacterium
CCAGATACCGGTATCTCAGGCTGTGCCTGTGTACAACCGCGGAGAGGATCGTCAGAAAACCGCTCACAGCACAGAGCACCTGCACTGCATCAAAGATACGCTTGCAGTCTGCAAAATGGATCTTTCCGCCCTGTGACATCGCAAAGTCCGGCAGCGACAGAACCGGTGTGCGGTTCCACAGGTACATATAGGAAACCATTGCGTGGTAATTCTTCCGGATGACTTCCGCGCTTTTTCCGGAAACCTTCTCCAGCCCCATCAGCCGGATATCCGCCCAGTAAAGCGGTTCCATGTAGAGGGTAAAGACAACCGAGAAGCTGATGAGAAACAATGTCAGAACCAGTGTCCAGAAGAGTCCCTTCAGAAATATTGCCTTGCGTTCTTGTCTCATATCCTTCTTTCCCTGATCAATCATTCGGTTTGATATAGAATCTGCCGGATACCTGATCTGTCTTGATGACATTGATGAAGGCGGCCGGGTCGACCTCCTTCAGATCCTTCAGAACCATCTTCAGCTCAGGGGTCGAGATGACCGAGTAGACATGGTGCGCTCCTGCTTCCGGTAGGTACCGAAGACATGCATCTCCGTCACGCCGTGCCGGACATCTGAATTCAGGCACCGGACGACCTCATCCGGCTTATCCGTCACAATGAAGAGCGTGTTCTTTTTGTATCGGTTGTTCAGTATATGGATGACTGGGTGGACGCGAACTGGAAGATAATCGAATACAGCGCCTTGTCCCAGCCGAACAGCAGGCCCGCACAGCACAAAATCACCGCGTTAAATCCCAGAACATAATTGAACCCGTCCATCGATACCGCTCAGACAGGTAAATGGCGACAAAGTCCGTTCCGCCTTCGTCGCTCCGGCCAGCAGCGCCATCGAGATTGCAGCCCCGTTGATAATCCCGCCGAAGATGGAAATCAGGAGGGTATCATAGGTAATCGTTGTCGTCGGCAGAAGTTCCGTCAGGATTGTGACAACTCCGATTGTGATGCAGGAATAGGCTGTGAACTTTTTCCCGATCTTCCGGACTGCCAGCAGGATCGGAAATGCATTCAGGGCAAGGTACAGCCGGCCATAGGGAACATCCATTCCGAAAAACCCCTGAACCAGCACCGTCAGCCCTGGGATACCGCCCGGCAGAAGGCCGCCCGTATGTACAAATGTCCGCAGATTCACTGCCATCACAGTTCCAGCGGCAATACAGACGAATATCCGCTGCACATCTCTGATTGTAAAAAAACGTTCCTCTTTCGTTCTCACAGACCAGCCTCGCCTTCTCTACTGAAATAGACTCATTATAGCAAAACACCTCCCGCACGGCAACGATGGAAACAGCATCATCGGAACCCATCCCCTCTCCATGAAGACAGGAATATGCGGGAAAGCTGCCGGAAAGCTGCCGGAAAACAGCAAGAAGGGCTCCGGCCTCCCGGAACCCTTCTTGCTGTTTCATTTTAAATTTAGCTGCCTTCCGTATTTTTGCAGGTATCCTCTCAGATCCGCTTTCGGCGCCTTGCGCTCACAGACGGATGAAGGCTGTCTTTCCTTCTATCTTTGCATGCTTTCTGCTGCCGTCCGGAAGGACAGCCTCAAAAGCCGCACCTTCCATTTCCCTGTCCAGTTCGAGCCGCACTTCGCCATTCTCCAGAATGGCTTTTGCGCTCAGAACTGTCTTTCCGCTCTCATCCGGCACCTCGCAGAAAGCAATGACTCCATCCTTCGGCAGATAATAACGAAACGTCACACCATCTGTATAGTCATAGTCCGGACGATCGTCATGGCTGCCGATTGCAAGAAGGCTGTTCTCCCGCACGAAGACCGGGAAATCCAGGTAGCTGTACTTTTGCCGGTGCCACTTTCCGCCCTCGAGCACCTCGGAGTCGAGAAGAGAGATCCATTTCCCGTCAGGGAGATAGCATTCTCCAATGTTCTGGTCATTGAAGATCGGCGCAACCAGGATGCTCTCACCGAACATATACTGGAGATCCAGATACTGGCAGGCACGGTCATCCGGATACGCAAACGGCATCGGCCTGCAGACCGGTGTTCCCTTCTCATGTGCAATCGCCGCCATCCGGTAGATATACGGCATCAGCCTGCACTTCAGCCTGCTGAATGTGCGCACAACATCGACCGACTCCTCATCAAAAATCCACGGGACGCGGTAGGTGTCAGAGCCATGAAGACGTGAATGGGTAGAGAACATGCCAAACTGCACCCAGCGCTTGTACAGGTCCGGCGTTGCCGTCGATTCAAACCCGGAGATATCGTGGCTCCAGAATGCGAACCCGGACATTGGAAAGACAGTCCGGCATGGAGCGTCTCCGCCATCGAGGCATATGAGGCAAAGCAGTCGCCTCCCCAGTGGACCGGGAACTGCTGGCTTCCGGCCGTTGCGGAGCGGGCAAACAGAACGGCCTGGTTCTTGCCTCTTTCCTCCTCGATTGTCCGGAACACCGTGCGATTGTAGAGGAAGGTATAGTAGTTGTGCATATCGATCGGATTGCTTCCGTCGTGGTATACGACATCCACCGGAATCCGCTCGCCGAAGTCTGTCTTGATCGCATCGACGCCTGTCTGAAGAAGCTCCCTGATCTTTCCGGCAAACCAAGCCGCAGCATCCGGGTTTGTAAAGTCTACAATTGCCATTCCCGGCTGCCAGTTGTCCACCTGCTTGACGCCCTTCCCGTCTGCACGCATCAGGAAATACCCCTTCTCTACGCCTTCACGGAACATGTCCGTGTTCTGCGCGACATAAGGGTTTGTCCAGCAGCAGACCTTCAGTCCCTTTTTATGGTACTTGTCGATGATCCGCTTCGGATCCGGAAACGCCACCGGATCCCAGACAAAATCGCACCAGTGAAGCCCTCTGAGCCAGTAACAGTCAAAGTGAAATACGGAAAATGGAATATCCCGCTGCTGCATGCCCTCCACCAGAGCGTCCGTGGTCTTCTCGTCATAGCTCGGCTTGAAGGAGGTCGAGAGCCACAGCCCGAAGCTCCACTCAGGCGGAAGCGCCGGACGCCCCGTCAGTTTTGTATAGACATCAATGATATCCGCAGGTGTCCTGCCGTAGATCACGTGAAAGCGAAGCTGCTCTCCCGGAACAGAAAAACCGACATATTCCACTTTTTCAGAATTAATCTCGTAGGAGACCTGACCTGCATGGTCCACAAACACGCCATAGTGCTCGGACGTCATGTAGAATGGGATATTCTTATAGCTGACAGAGCTGGAGGTTCCGCCGTCCTCATTCCACATATCCACCACCTGCCCGTTCTTGACAAATGGTGTAAAGCGCTCACCGAGACCATAGACGGTCTCTCCCGGCTTGACCGACAATTCTGCTTCCATATACGGCGCATAATCCTGCGCAAAATAATCCGGAACCATGCTCAGCTTCGTCGGCTGTTTGTTCACCCTGAAGTAAGCGAGATTACGGAAACCACATGAGGTCAGCAGCCGTCCATCTGCCTCAAACCGGACATTCCAGTCCTTCCGGCTCACCCTGACCTTCATGTCCCCTGCCGTCAGAACCGTTTCATCCTGAAGCTCTTCCACCTCGACGTCGTCCGGTTCTGTATGGAGTTCGAAGCGCGGCTCCTTCTCATCATACGCCATGAAATGAGAGACCCTCACCTCGATGTCGTTGTGGGAGCTGCTGACAATATCGACATACAGCACGGTAATGTCCAGTGCATCTGCCCGGCTTCTGATCGGCCGCTCCGGCGCCGCAATCCGGATTCCATGCGGAATCCGTTCGATGGTATATGCCTGCGATGCATAGCTTGCCTGTACACACTCCTTGCGGAGCCAGTACCCTTCGGTAAACTTCATGTTGTCTTCTCCTCTAATCTGTCACTGTCTGCTGAATGGCTCTGTCCGATCCGCCACGCCCACATATTACTCCGCACGGTCCGCCTTCTGGTGGTGTCTGCTGCAGTTCTGTCATCGGCTGTCTGGCAGTCTCACATTCTCATAGATGAGTCTGTTATGCCGCAGACAGGCCAAATCCCTGTCTGCGGCTATTAAAATGCTTTCTGTCTTTACTGTGCGTCTGGTCCGTCGATCGCCGCGCACTGCTCGTCGATCGTCTTGATGGTGTCTTCCTTCGATGTCGTTCCTGCTATGTAGGACTGCATCGCTTCACCGAATACCTGGTGGAAGGAATCCGTGGAATCGACAATTGCCAGTTCACCGGAGCCCTTCTCCTCAGCAAGCTTCTTGCCCTGCTCGATGATCACAAAATCGGATGCCTTGTCTGACTTGACAGGCGGGACGCCCCCTGCCACATCCGTGAACCATGCCTGGCCTTCATCAGAAGTATACCACCAGTTGATGAAATTCAGGACAGCCTGAAGATTCTTGGAATCCTTGTTGATTCTCAGTGCCTGGTCGGATCCGGAGATTACCTGCGCATCTTCTGCCTTGTCATCTACCGGATACCCTGCAAATCCGATCTTCAGATCCGGATTGATCTTTTTCAGGTCCGCTTCGACCATGCGCCCTGCCCGAGCATAAAGGCGACCTTTCCGGAAGCAAATCCTGCTCTTCACCGGCAAGATCCGTCTCAAGCGGCTTGTCATCCCCGTTCTTGACTGCATAGTCAATGAAGTCAAAGAAATTATCGCAGGCGATCGGATAATCCTTGAGGGACTTCTCTCCCTTCTGGATCGAGGAGACCAGGTCAGCCGCACTGATTCCGGCCGCCTTTGCCGCAGCGTCGACAAAGTGCTGTGCGACATGCTTGTAAACCCACCATTCCATGAACCCTGTCGTGAACGGGGTGTAGCCTGCGCTCTTGATCTTGTCGCATGCTGCCTTCAGCTCCTCCGTTGTTTCCGGAACCTTGTCAACGCCGGCATCCTTGAGAACATCCTCATTATAGATCATGCCAAAATAGTTGCCCTTGATGGCGATGCCGTACATTCCGCCGCCTTCCTTCGCGGAAGCCATCGCGGACGCAACACCAGGATCGATCGTCTTCATCAGCGGCTGATCAGACAGATCAAGTGAATACTCCAGATAGGTATCGATCTCCTTTCCGGATGTGGAGGAAAAGATGTCCGGAACATCTCCTGAGTTGATCTTCGCCTTCAGAAGGGTCGGATAATCATTCTGGGTCGTCTCATAATTGATCGTGACATTCGGTGCCACCTTCTTGTAATCGTCGATCAGCGTGTTGATGGCATCCGCATACTCCGGCGAAGCGATGAACATATAAATCTCTCCGGAGTCCTGTGACGGGTCCACTGCCGCCTCTGTTCCTCCGGCTGCCTCTGTCTCCCCCGCGAATGCAGGAAGCGCGGCGACAGACGCCGCCATGGCTGCTGCCATGACCAGAGATACAAGTTTCTTTTTCATAAAGACACTCCTTTCTGCTTTGGGGTCCTCAGACCCGGTTTATATATGATTGATCAAGACAGATCTCTCTGCCTGTTTTCCCCGTCCGCATCGTTTTTCTGCTTTTCTGCTTTTCAGCCCTTCACCGCACCTGCCACAACGCCCTCGACGATGTATTTCTGAAGAAATATGAAGACAAGAATGGACGGAAAGACAGCCATGACCATGCCTGCCATCGCGTACTGCCACTGGGTGTTCATCTGTCCGACGAAGGTATATGCCGCCAGCACCAGTGTCTTCGTCTTGTTGTTCGAGTTGACCATCAGCAGCGGAAGCAGGAAATCATTCCAGATCCACATGACATCCAGCACGATGACTGTCACCGTCACCGACTTCAGAAGCGGAAAAATCACCATCCTGTATGTCTGCCAGGTTGTTGCGCCATCGACTGTCGCCGCTTCATCGAGATCTCTCGGAATGGTCGCCATGAAGTTATAGAAGATAAAGGTCGCCATCGGAATACCGAATCCCCAGTACTGGATGCCCAGACCGATTCTCGAATTGTTCAGGTGGATGATGTTCATCGCCTTGAGCAGGGTAATCATGATGGTCTGGAACGGAATCAGCATCGGTGTGATCAGCAGCGTATAGATGAACTTTGTGTATTTTGTCCTCCTTCGGTCACAGATGTATGCCGAAAGAGAGGAAAAAAACACAATTCCGGCTATGCCGATGGCTGTGATCATCACATTGTTCCACAGAAGCCTGAAATACTGGATCTTCTCTCCGACATACAGATAATTTCCGAATGTCGGCTTCTTCGGCAGCGAGACCGGCGTCGCGATGACCTCCCCGAACGGCTTGACTGAATTCATGAACATCAGTACAACCGGATAGATATACAGCAGTGCGATCACGGTCAGGATCACCACAAGGATGACATGTGACAGCCTCTGTCTGGTTTTCCGTCTCATCAGAGTGCGACCTCCTTTCTGGACATCATTTTCAAGGTCAGCTGCGTGATCACGAGGACAAAGACAAAGTACAGGATGGCCTGTGCGGATCCAAGGCCGTAATTGTTCCGCGTGAACGCCTCATTGTAGATGGACAGGGTCGCAGAATACGTCGACTGCCCCGGTCCACCTTTTGTCAGCGCCAGGATGATGTCGAAAACCTTCAGACCGTTCGTGAGGGACATAAACACACAGGTCGTCATCGAGGGCCCGAGCAGCGGAACCGTCACTTTGAAGAAAGTCTGTCTTCTCGATGCGCCGTCCACATAGGCTGCTTCAATGATATCTTTCGGCACTGCCTGCAGGCCGGCGATATAGAGGACAATGTAAAATCCCAGAGACTGCCAGATTCCGACAATTGTGACGGACCAGAACGCCATGTCCGGATTCCCAAGCCAGGACAGATTCCAGAATCCCCAGCCGGTCAGTTCAAAGAACTTCTTGAATCCCGACGTGAAGATGAATTTCCAGATGAAGCCGACGATGGTCATCGACATGATATAGGGAATAAAAAACAAACCTCTGTAAAGATTCGCCAGCCGGAATCGTTTCGTCAGGGCAACAGCCAGCGCCAGCGCTGCGACATTCGAGACGATAACAAAGAAGAATGTATAGCGAATCGTGAACCACATCGCCGAAAGGAAGCTGTCGCTTCCGCTCAGGATGGTTTTGAAATTTTCCAGGCCGATGAAGACGGGCTGTTTCGCGATTCCATTCCATCTGGTCAGCGAATAGTACCCGCTCATCACGAACGGAATGTACATGACCATGCACACCAGGATGACAGCAGGAATCGTGAACAGGATATTTTCGAACCCTTTCTTTTTTTTCATGCTGCTTCGTTTCATTCCACGCTCCTTACCAGCCAGGCTAAACGCCTGAATTACTTGTTCTGACAAGATTATATCTTCGTTATATTGTCAATGATATGGAAAGAATTGATATGATATCTGTACTATTTTGACATCATGATTCCGTACATCCGCCTGTCTCTTTGACATCCCGTATTGTTGTTGTATGATACAGAGGAAAGGTAACGAAAGAACCTGAGAGGTTCGGATGCAAAGGAAAGACCATGAAAAAAATCACTGCCCATCTGAAGGCAAAATTGTCGGCACGTCTCGCCAGAACGCCCCTCTGGGTCTCGTTCATGCTGATGACCAGCCTGCTGCTTCTGGCAAGCACCCTGCTGCTGTCGTTATTCAATTACAACTACAGCCGTTCCGGTTCGATCAGGGAATATAACACGCAGTCTGAACGGCTGCTGAATCTGAAAGCACAGAATCTGAAGTCCTATCTGGACAATCTGTCCGAGTTCTGTGTCCTTCCGGTCACTGACAACACCTTCTACCAGCAGCTTCATCAGACCGTTTCGCTTTCTGAGGCTGAGCAGCAGGACATTCTGAAGAAGGTTCAGATTTATTATTATACCAGAACCGATCTGAACGCCTATCACCTTTACCTGCTGAACCAGGATCTCGTGATCGGGCGCAGCAACGGTGATCAGCGAATGAAGGTGCAGACTGCTCCGAACATGGATGGAAGTCAGCCACTGGAGATGTGCCTGAAAGCAAAGAGCGGCACTTCCATCTCCCCTGCCTCCGACGACTCTCTGTTCGTCTTCAGCCATACCATCATCCGGGTTTCAGACAGAACCCCTCTTGCAGCTGCCGTCATCGAGGTTACACCGTCCGCCCTGCTTTCCGGCATGGAGGGGACAAACATCACGATGTACAGCGGAGGAACGCTTCTTTATACTGCCGCAAAGGGAGCGCTCGGATCGGTGCTGAAAAACCCGGACGCACCTGATTCCGTTCTTGCCCGTGGTCCCCTCCCGAAGGATGGTCTGGTCCGGATCGGAGATGAACAGTACCTCTGCAGCGCTGCACAGGACGAAACCTATGGGTTCAGACTCGTCTCTCTTCAGCCCATCTCCTCGATAGAAGAAAGCTTTCGCCGTGCCAGGTCTTTCTCCCTGCTGGAAGGTTTTCTGTTTCTGATGGTTTCTCTGTTTCTGACCTACTTCTCCTTCCGCTTCCTGACCGCGCCGCTCGCGCAGCTTTCTGCCAGTCAGAAGAAGCTTGGAAAAGGCCAGTTTCTCCAGATCCGCCTGGGGCGTTCCCTGGAAGTGTCAAGGCTCAGTGACAGTTTCAACCAGATGTCCGCACAGATTGAAAAGCTGATCCGCGAAAATCTGATCGCAAGCCTGAACGAGAAAACCGCCCAGCTGACCGCCCTCGAAGCCCAGTTGAATCCTCATTTCCTGAACAATACGCTCCAGGCGATCGGTTCAGAGGCATTGATGTGTGATCAGATTGAAATCTATGATATGGTGACCAAGCTTGCGCAGATCTTCCGATACGCGCTGAAAGCGAAAAACCAGGTCCCGCTCCGCGAGGAAATGACCTTCACTCAGAATTACATTGACCTGCAGAAACTCCGGATGAATGACAGACTTGATGTCAGGGTCAGTATCACAGAGGATCTCCTGGATGTAACCGTCCCGAAATGCTGTGTCCAGCTGCTGGTTGAAAACGCCATTCTCCATGGAATCACCGGCGACAGAAGCTCCATCCATATTCAGATCGAGGCCGGAGAAACAGCACAGGATGACACGCCCGGCGGAACTTCCTGTTTCAATCTGACCGTATCAGATGATGGTGCCGGCATCCCCAAAGACAAGCTGCAGGAAATCCGCCGCTCGCTGAAAGCACCGCTTTCCCAGACCAATGCAGGAAGCATCGGTCTTGTGAATCTCAGCAGCCGTCTGAAGCTGATGGCCCCTGAGGCCTCATATCTCCAGATAGACAGCGTGGAGGGTACCGGCACCAGGGTATCTATGGTCATGAACCTCCAAAGGAGCAGAAAGAATGTATAAAGCATTGATCATTGATGATGAAAAGCCGGTCCGTATCGCGATCAGCAGGCTCGGTGCCTGGAGCCGTTTTCACCTGGACACCCCATCGTGCGCGGAGAATGGAAGACAGGGGCTCACGCTGATGCGGGAGCTGTCACCTTCGATTGTCTTTGTTGACATGTCGATGCCCGTTATGGACGGTGTTGAGTTTCTGAAGCATGCCACACAGGAATGCGAAAGATGTTCCTTTATCGTGATCAGCGGCTACGATGACTTTCGCTATGCACAGCAGGCCATTCACTTTCATGTGTCAGACTACCTTCTCAAGCCGGTTGTCGCCGATGAGTTGAACAAAGCCATCGGACATGCCATGAAAATGCTGTTCCCGGACGAAGACTTCTCCGGGGAAGACTCTGGTTCAAGTCTCACTGCCCAGCAGGTTGTCACCCTTCTGCATGATACAATTGACCGGGACTACACACACAACATCAGGCTTTCAGAATTTGCGGATCGATACTTTTTCTCGCATGAATACCTGTCAAGGCTGTTCAAATCAACCTATCACCTGGGTATCTCCGAATATCTCACATCCGTCCGGATGGAACGGGCCGCCAGTCTTCTGAAGGATCCGGCGATCCGGATCACGGAGATCGCCTCCAGAGTCGGTTATCCTGACAATACCTACTTTTCAAAAGCCTTCCGGAATTACTTCGGTATCTCTCCCAGTGAGTACCGCTCAAGATCCTGATCCTCCGCCTGTTCTCTTCCTGCGTTCTTCTCAAAGCCTTCTCCCACATTCCCTCCGGGAGCCCCGGACAGGACAGCAAAAGGCCCCCCCCCCTCCCCTTTCTGAAGCCGGAACAAT
>USJM01000057.1 GCA_900555005.1 uncultured Lachnospiraceae bacterium
TGGCCGGCGGCGGCGAGGGACCGTTTACGCCGACCAGGATGGGAAGCCTTGCGGTGACGGACGGAAGGCGGGTTCTGCTCGGACGTTCTGACCGCGAGATCCGGGATCTCTGCTCGCAGGCAGCGGCCTGTCCTCCTGGTTCGGTACATCCAATTCTGACAAGGTGCATCGGATGGTCGAGGATGGCAATGAGACAGCCATCCGGGTCTGGAACGCGATGATCTACCAGATCATCAAGTGGATCGGGATGATGAGTACGCCGCTGAAGGGACAGGTTGACGCCATCCTTCTGACCGGCGGACTGCTCCGGTTCCCGGAGATCGGAAAAAGGATTGAAGAAAGCTGCAGCTTCATTGCGCCGGTTTACCAGTATCCGGGTGAGTTCGAGCAGGAGGCCATGGCAGCCGGTGCCATGCGGGTTCTGACCGGGGAGGAGCAGGTAAAGATTTATCCGGGCAAACCTGTCTGGAGCGGTTTTGACAGCTGACAAAGCAGACAAAAAAATTTCGGGAGCCCCTCGATTTCCGAAAGAAATGCTTTGACATTCTCTATGATTGGTGGTATTGTCTTCCATAACAGCGAAGGCGCCGGACGATGGGGTCAACCGTTTCGGAGGTTGGTCGCCGTGGTGGGCCGCGCCTTTTTTGATTCCAGAATCAAAACGCAGGTCGTTTTGCAGGCATCGGGAGGGTTCACTATGTGTTCGATCATGTGTTTCACAGATAAGGCACTGAAGCCGGATGAATTCCGGGAGGCGTTTGACCGCACGATTCCGCGCGGCCGGACAAAAGTGCGATCACAGAGACGGCGTCGGGATATCTGTGCTATCACCGGCTGGCGATCATGGATATGTCAGACAGAGGAATGCAGCCATTTGTGAAGGATGGCAACATGGCGATCTGCAATGGTGAGATTTACGGATTTCGTATCCTGATGGGACAGCTGAAGAACCTGGGATACAAGTTCTCCTCCGTTTCAGACTGTGAAGTCCTTCTTCCGATGTATGAACAGTATGGAACCAGGATGTTCCGCAAGCTGGATGCCGAGTATGCCCTCGTGATTTATGACGGAGCGCATGACCGTTACATCGCAGCACGTGATCCGATCGGGATTCGCCCGCTGTTCTATGGCTTTTCAAAGAAAACCGGGTCGATCATATTTGCCTCGGAAGCCTGCAACCTCGTCGGCCTGTGTGACCGCATCAAGCCATTTCCGCCCGGATACTACTACATCGGAAAAGCCGGAGCAAAAGAGGGAGAAGGCATCTTCACCCGCTACATGGACATCACGACGGTCGAGGACTACAACCAGGACAGCCTTGAAATCGCATGCCGGACGATCCGCGAAAAGCTGATCAAGGGCGTCGACAAACGGCTGGATGCCGATGCGCCGCTGGGCTTTCTGCTCTCAGGCGGGCTGGACTCATCACTGGTCTGCGCCATTTCCGCAAAGATTCTCGGGAAAAAGATCCGGACCTTCGCAATCGGGATGGACAAGGATGCCATAGACCTGAAATACGCAAGGGAGGTTGCGGATTTCATCGGCGCCGAGCACACGGAGGTCTATATGACCGCGCAGGAGGTGATCGACTATCTGCCGACGGTCATAAGGACACTTGGAACCTGGGATATCACGACGATCCGCGCAAGCATGGGCATGTATCTGTGCTGCAAGGCGATTCATGAGCAGACAGATGTACGGGTCCTGCTGACCGGAGAGATTTCAGACGAGCTGTTCGGCTACAAGTACACAGACTTTGCGCCGACGGCGGAGGCTTTTCAGGCGGAGTCCAAGAAGCGTGTCGACGAGCTGTACATGTACGATGTTCTTCGTGCGGACCGCTGCATCGCCGACAACAGCATCGAGGCGCGCGTTCCGTTTGGAGATCTGGAATTTGTGCACTATGTCATGAGCATCAATCCGAAGATGAAGATGAACACCTATGGCATGGGAAAGTATTTGCTCAGGCATGCATTCGAGAAGGATCACATTCTTCCGGAGAACATTCTGTGGAGGCAGAAGGCGGCCTTCTCCGATGCGGTCGGTCACTCGATGGTTGATGACCTGAAGGCTTATGCGGAGACAAAGTATACAGACGAGGAGTTTCAGAAACGCGCGGCAAAGTACGATTACTGCAGGCCGTTTACAAAGGAAAGCCTGCTGTACCGGGAGATTTTCGAGGAATACTATCCGGGACAGGCAGAGATGATCAAGGACTTCTGGATGCCGAACAAAAGCTGGAAGGGCTGCGACGTCAACGACCCGTCCGCCCGTGTCCTCTCCAACTACGGAGACAGCGGTGTCTGAAAACAGCACAAAAGACATTGGAAGAGCAGTCCCCTGGGGACTGTTCTTTTTTGGACCTGTAAATTGCACAAAATTAAATTTATTACGTATTTATTAGCACTCATATATTGACACTGCTAACAAGCGGTGCTATTGTACTCTATGAGTCCAGCCGAAATGTCCCAGCCGAAGGCAATGATGCAGCGCGGGACTTATACAGTACGGCAGGGCCGGAGCAATGACAGGCAGAAGCATGGAACGCAGCCGAAGCAGCGCGGGAAGGCGGATACCTGCAGCGGCCTGATCATAGAATAAGAAAAGATAAGGGGGAATCGCGAATGATTACAGTACCTGTTTATAATATGATCATACTCCCAAATATTTCACTGACCTTTAAAAAGGATTTTTTTGACGATGCGTCCACGACAGACATCCATGAGGGAGACGATGTTCTGTTTGTTTTTCAGAAGGAATCCAAGAAGAAGGAGAACCTGACGAAGGACGATTTCTATCCGATCGGAGTCTCAGGAAGAGTCCAGTCGGTTGATTCGGATGGCGATGTGACGATCGAAACGCTGGGGCGGATGGATCTCGGAGAGGTTAAAATCAGCGGCGAAGAGATCTATGTACCTTCCGTTCTGCGCGAGGATGTCCAGGATGTTCCGGAAGAGGAGATGAACAAGCGCCTGAGCGCCATGAAGGGAAGACTGTTTGAATTTCTGAAGAAGTTCCCGTGGGGGCTGATGGCGCGTCAGTATGTCAACCGCTGGAAGAGTCTTGAGGAGGCTGCCACAGCGCTGTCCTCCTATCTGAGCCTGGATCCGGAGGAACGCTTTCATTTTCTCGAGGTCGACAAGGAATCGGAACGCCTCGATATGATTGAGAAGGCCATCTACGGCTTTATTGCGGAGTCCGATGTCACCAGCGAGGCAGAGGACGCGGCAAAGAAGACGAATGAGAAGCTCTACCGGGAGGATGCGCTGAAGAAGCAGATTGATTTCCTGCAGAAGCAGCTCGATGAGATGCACCCGGAGAATGTCTCTGACGTGCGCCGCTTCCAGGAAAAGATTGAGAAGTCCGGCATGAATGAGACAGCCCGCAAGGAGGCGGACAAGGTCCTGCAGCGGATGAAGCAGGAGGGAAAGGAAGGCCATGAGTACGGGATGCTCTATGACTACCTGGACTTTGTGACTTCGCTTGACTGGAAGAAAGCAAGATCGAAGAAAATCGACCTGAAAAAGGCACAGGAGATCCTGGATGAGGATCACTACGGACTGAAGAAGGTCAAGAACCGTGTGATTCAGCAGCTGGCGGTCATGAGCCTGAACAGGAAACAGTCGGGCTCGATTCTTCTGTTCGTCGGGGCACCTGGAACCGGCAAGACAAGCATCGGGCAGAGCATCGCGAAGGCACTTGGAAGGAAGTATGTCCGTATCTCTCTTGGAGGGGTACGCGACGAGGCGGAAATCAGAGGACACCGCAGAACCTATATCGGCGCAATGCCCGGGCGCATCATGAATGCAATGAAGACAGCCGGCACCTCGAATCCGGTCATTGTGCTGGACGAGGTAGACAAGCTGAGCCGGGACTACAACGGCGATCCGGCTTCTGCGCTCCTCGAGGTGCTTGATCCGGAGCAGAACTTCAGCTTTACCGATCACTATATGAATGTTCCGTATGACCTGTCGGATGTGCTGTTTGTCTGCACGGCGAACACAACGGACACAATTCCGGAACCGCTGCTCAACCGTATGGAGGTCATCCAGTTTCCGGGATATACAGCGGTTGAGAAATTCCAGATCGCAAGGCGTCATCTGCTCCCGAGGGCAATGAAAGCAGCCGGAATCACACCTGACCAGCTTGAGGTAACCGATGATGCAATCCGGACTGTCATATCGGGATATACGATGGAGTCCGGTGTCCGCGGGCTGAAGAAGCAGATGGACACGCTCTGCAGATATGCGGCTGTCCGGATTGTGGAGCAGTCCCAGGAGAGCACGGACAAGAAGTCAACTGCTCTGAGTCTGCCGCAGGACGGGGCAGACAGAAGAGGTGCCACAGGGACCGGTAAAAGTGATCACCCGGCACTTCGGATTGTGGTCGGAAAGGATGATGTGCGGCAGTATCTGGATCAGCATCCGATCCACCATGACTCTATCCTGGAGGAGAAGAAGCCTGGCATCGTGACAGGACTCGCTTGGACGGCGGCAGGCGGGGAGATTCTATTCATTGAGACACTGTTCACCAAGGGGAACGGGAAAGTGATCATCACCGGGCAGCTCGGCGATGTGATGAAGGAATCGGTGCAGATCGCGATCTCCCTTGTCAAGGCCATGTATCCGGATAAGGAAGAGCTTTTCGAGAAAAATGATCTTCACATCCATGTTCCGGAAGGCGCGATCCCGAAGGACGGACCTTCCGCGGGGATCACGCTGACGACAGCGCTGGCATCCCTTGTCACAGGCAGGGAGGTCAGCCCGGAGTGGGCAATGACCGGAGAGGTGTCGCTTCGCGGAGGAGTCATGCCGATCGGAGGCCTTCCGGAGAAGCTGATGGCCGCGCAGCGGGCAGGAATCAAGCGCGTCTTCGTTCCATATGAGAATGTGGAGGATCTCGACGAGGTCGCAGATGAGGTGAAGGAGGCACTGGAGATCTTCCCGGTCAGGAAGGTACGGGATGTGCTGGAAAAACTGAACCTGGAACCCGACCAGTCTGACGGCACCGGAAAGGGCGGGACTTCGGGAAAGAAGGGCGGATCCGCGAAGAAGAAGGCGGAAAAAGCATCCATACCGGCAGATCCATTTGGCAACCTGAAGGCGTTCTGGGGCGAGAAAGGTGTGGCGGAGGTGCCGCTCAGACCGCTTGACACAGGAAGAGCACCGCAGGTACATGAGGAGGCTGGACGCTGACGAAGCGTAGATTCATGCCGCAGGCAGACCGCTGCCTGCGGCTTTTTTATGAAGGTGACCGTTCATCATGTGTGGGGGGTGTCGACGGTGAGAGGGGGGGGGGGGGGAGGAGAGGAGGGGGGGGAGCCGCCGACGGACGCGTCCTTGCCCGAGGGGTGTTTCTCTGATAAAATGTTCAGCGGTGCCGCGAACCGCTCAATAACGGGCTGATCAGGCTGACTGAGGATGGGGGATGGTGCGGTATCAAGGGGATGAATATGAAAACAGGGGATTATGAATCATGAACAAGAAGGAAATATCAGAGATCAAGAAACAGCTGACGGTGCAGAAGAATACCTTCACCCGCATCACAGGCTGTTATGTCAGTGCCGAGAAAGAGAAGATTACAACGTTCTCGCAGATGTTTCAGCGTCTGGAGGAAGAGGAGATGTTCAAGTACTTTGAAATCTTCCGCAAGACCCTGTCCGGGACGCTTGGGAAAAATCTGATCAACATGGACTTTCCGATGGAGAGCGAGGAGGAGGGCGGAACGCAGGCATTTCTGTACCGCCTTGCGAAAAGCGAGCTGAGGACGAGGAGCTTCTGGATGCTTTTTACGATAAGGTCATCGAAAGCTATACAACGGGTGAAAACTACCTGATCCTTCTGCTTTACAACAACTACGATGTGCCGGGAAGGACAACGGATAATATCGAGATGCTGGATGCGTCCAGCTCCGTGTTCAGCTATTTCCAGTGCGCCATCTGCCCGGTCGATCTTTCGAAGCCGGCGCTTTCCTATGCCCCGGCAGAGCAGGTGTTCAAGAACCGCGAGCGGGACTGGGTAGTGGCGATGCCGGAGGTCGGCTTCATGTTCCCGGCATTCAATGACAGAGCGGCGGATATTCACCATACGCTCTACTACTCGAAGGATTCGGAGGATCTTCACTTTGATCTGACGGACAAGCTGCTGGGCTGCCAGGCACCGCTTTCCGCGGGGCTTCAGAAGGAAGCATTTCAGACGGTCGTCGAGGAGACACTTGGCCGGGACTGCAGCTTTGAAACGGTGCGGAACCTCCATGATCATCTCCAGGAAATCCAGCAGCAGGCGAAGGACGCAGACAGCCCGGATCCGGTTTCACTCGACAGAGTCACGATGCGGAACCTGCTTAAGAAGAGCGGCGCAAGCCCGGAGGACATGCACGCATTTGACCAGAGTTTCGAGGAAAATGCAGGCGAGAAGGGGACGCTGATGCTTTCAAATGTCTGCAGCAGCCGGAAGTTTGAGGTTCATACGCCGGATGTCACGGTGACGGTCAGTCCGGACCGGACAGACCTGGTCCGCACGCAGATTATCGACGGGCGGGAAAGCCCAGTCATCCCGATCTCGGATGATGTGCTGGTCAACGGGATTACAATAAAGCACCTGACATGTGGGGCAGACAGCCAGAAAGGGGAATGAGCATGAGAGTCGGAACCGGTTATGATGTGCACAGGCTTGTCGAGGGAAGAAAACTGATCCTCGGCGGGGTGGAGATCCCGTATGAGAAGGGTCTTCTCGGACACTCGGATGCGGATGTGATTCTCCATGCGATCATGGACGCGCTGCTCGGCGCGGCAGCGCTGGGGGATATCGGGCAGCATTTTCCGGACAAGGACCCGGCCTATGAAGGCATCTCCAGCCTGAAGCTGCTGGGAAAGGTTGCAGAGCTTCTGGATGAGAACAACTACGTGATTGAGAACATTGACTCTACAATCATTGCACAGAAGCCCAGACTGATGTCCTATCTGCCGCAGATGCGCCAGCGTGTTGCGGAGACGCTTCATCTGGACCTCTCCCAGGTCAGCATCAAGGCGACGACAGAGGAGGGACTTGGGTTTACAGGAAGCGGAGATGGCATCGCGGCACAGGCAGTCTGCTGTCTTTCCAGTCTTCGGGACGCAGTCACAGATGACAGAATGCAGCCGTCGGGCGGCTGCGCAGCCTGCCCGCGGACACGCCTTGCACAGAACGGCGTCTGAGGACGGCAGGGCTTGGAAGGCGGGGGGTAACCGGCACTCGGGCAGGCCGGATGCATGGAAGCGGCATGATGCAGAGCGGTGGTTTGACCTGAAAGGCGGGCAGATGAAGCCGGATGCGGGTCAGCAGCTTGACAGGCCGGGCAGTATCGGCGAACAGAAGACCAAGTGAAAATTGGCCGGAAAGGACTGCATGGAATTTCTGAGACTTCCGAGAGAACAGAATATCCTGACGAAACCGCTGTATGAGGAGGTTTTTTCGGAGGATAAAGGTGCATTCTCGGACTATTATTACCAGGAGGTTGCCACGGGGAGCACGATCTATGCAGCCCGCCAGGCGCCGGAGGATATCTGCTCGATGGTGCATCTGAATCCGACGAGACTTCTCTGGAGCGGTGAACAGATCACAATTCCTTACATTGTTGCGGTGGCAACAAGAAAGGAGCTTCGCCACAGAGGACTGATGCGGAGTCTTCTGGACATGATCTTCCGGGATCTGGAGGCAGAAGGGGTTCCATTTGCCTTCCTGATGCCAGTCAATGAAGCCATCTACAAGCCGTTCGGGTTTGAGAGAACCTGGAGCTGGCAGTGGGAGGAGGATGTGCTTTGCGGGAAGGCAGAAGGAGACAGGAACTATGTGGAGGCTGCCTCGCTGAGTGACGGAGAGATGGCCTCTTTTGCGGATCGAGCCAACCGCGCACTGAGCAGGCGGTTTGAACTGTTCACGGAACGTTCCCTCTCCTATTACAGACGCCTTGAGAAGGAACAGAGGGCTTCCGGCGGAGAGCTGCGGATTCTGATGGAAACCGGAAGACCTGCCGCGGCGGTTCAGACTGCAAGAGAAGCCTATCCGCCGATGATGTGCCGGATCATGAATCGTGAAGCGTATGAGAGACATCTGCGCTCCGCTTCTGACACGCCCTTCAGACACGCGTACGTCTGTGAAGTTGTCTGAAGGCAGGATGAGCAGAGCCCGGCGGGAGATATGATGACCGCCCTGCCGGCAGCCACGGGGGCTTGACCGGGGATGGGATGGCTGCCTCCGGCTGATATTGACAAGCGAATGCGGGACAGATACACTGAAAAGTGCTGAAAAATGCACATTTATCAAACATTCTGTGAGGAGATTGACCATGCTTCTTTACAACACACTGACAAAAAAACGAGAGGAATTTGTCCCGATCACGCCGGGAAAGGTCTCGATGTATGTCTGCGGACCGACCGTCTATGACTTCATTCACATTGGGAATGCCCGGCCGATGATCGTCTTCGATACACTGAGACGCTATTTTGAACACAAGGGCTACGAGGTCAACTACGTTTCCAATTTTACCGACGTGGATGACAAGATCATCAAGAAGGCAAACCAGGAAGGCGTCACGGCAGCGGAGATTTCCGAGCGCTATATCAAGGAATGCAAGAAGGACATGGAAGGGATGAACGTCCGGCCGGCGACTACTCACCCGAGGGCGACGCAGGAGATCGGCGGCATGATCAGCATGATTGAGGAGCTGATTGAGAAAGGATATGCCTACGTGGAGGATGGAACCGTCTACTTCAGCACTCGCAAGGACCCGGGGTACGGGAAGCTTTCCCACAAGAACCTGGACGACCTTCGCTCCGGAGGCCGCGATCTCAAGGTGACGGGCGAGGACGAGAAGCATGATCCGCTCGACTTTGTGCTCTGGAAACCGAAGAAGGAAGGAGAGCCGTTCTGGAATTCACCGTGGGGCGAAGGCAGACCGGGCTGGCACATTGAGTGCTCCGTCATGGCAAAGCATTATCTTGGAGATACGATCGATATTCATGCCGGCGGGGAGGATCTGGTGTTCCCGCACCATGAGAACGAAATTGCACAGTCTGAGTGCGCAAATGATGTTCCGTTTGCACACTACTGGCTCCACAATGCATTTTTGAACATTGACAACCGCAAGATGTCCAAGTCGCTCGGGAACTTTTTCACGGTCAGGCAGATCGGGGAAAAGTACGACCTGATGGTACTTCGCCTGTTCATGCTCAGCGCACACTATCGTTCTCCGCTGAACTTCTCGAAAGAGCTGATGGATTCCGCAAAGGCAGCGTACGAGCGTATCACGAATGCTGTCGACAATCTGGATTACCTCCTGTCTGTCGTAAAGACAGAGACTGCATCCGACGAGGAGAAGAAGAAAATCGCCGAGGTCAGGGGATTCACGGAGAAGTTTGACGCGGCGATGGATGATGATGTGAATACGGCGGATGCGCTTTCCGTTGTCTTTGATCTTGTCCGTTTTGCGAATGCCGAGGCGTCAGCAGAGAGCTCGAGAGAATTCCTCGAGTCGATCAGGAAGGAGCTTCTGGAACTGTGCGATATCCTCGGCCTGAAGGTCGAGAAGAAGAAGGAGGTTCTCGATTCTGATATCGAGGAGCTGATTGCACAGCGTCAGGCAGCCAGAAAGGCAAAGGACTTCGCAAAGGCAGACGCAATCCGTGACCAGCTTCAGGGAATGGGAATCACCCTCCTCGATACCCGGGAAGGGGTCAAATGGAAGAAAGCGTAACGGCTCTGAAGACGGCGGAGGATCCTACTGATGAGGACCTGCAGACAATCGTCGATCATGTCTGCGGGCTGCCGCAGAAAGACTGGATGCAGTATTCTCCCCTGACGCTTGCCTGGATCGGCGATACGGTGTTCGATCTGATTGTACGGACAGCGCTCGTGAAGCAGGCAAATATGCAGACAGAGAAGCTTCACAGGCAGGCGGCTGCCCCTTTAAAAACCCGAAAGCAAGGGGGGGGGGGGGGGCCGAAACCAT
>USJM01000058.1 GCA_900555005.1 uncultured Lachnospiraceae bacterium
ATACCCCATGAAAGATGTTTTTTGGAAATGCTTGACAGGAGGGAATGTATCACCTAAACTGAACAGCGTTCAGTATGAGGAGCTGCGATGAATACGATTGTCACATCAAGAGAAGAGATTTTGAAAGCGAGCCGGAAGCTTGCGATGGAAAAAGGCTGGAAGGCTGTCAGTATCCGTTCTGTTGCGGCGGTCTGCGGGGTTTCGGTCGGGGCGATCTACTATTACTTCCCGTCCAAGACGGCGCTTCTGACCGACACAGTAGAGAGCGTCTGGTATGAAATCTTCCATAAGCCGGGTGATCCTTCAGTGTTTGAGAATACAGAGCGCTGTGTCAGATGGGTATATGCGCGGATGGAGGCTGGAAGCAGAGAATACCCGGAGTTTTTTACGATCCACTCGCTGGGCTTCATGCAGGATAAAAAGGCTGGGAAGACAGAAGAAGCGGCTGGAGCAGGCTTGGGCGGGATGGCAGAGGAAGCGGCTGGTACGGCTGTCAGCGGAAAGACAGCGGGAACCGAGAGGATGCATCAGACCTGGCTGCATATTCAGGATGGATTCTGTCAGGTACTGAAGCAAGACAGGAAGGTGCGAAGAGATGCATTTTCCAGCCGGTTTACAGCGGAGCAGTTCGCAGGAATTCTGTTTTCCCTGATGCTCGCGGCACTGGTGAGGAAAGACTACAACCCGGAACCGGTTCTTGAAGTGGTCCGGAGAACATTGTACTGAAGAAAAGGAGAGGTTGCGATGCAGGCGGTAATGGAAACGACATTTGATCTCGTTTATCTGATCTCAGTCATCACCATCGGGATTCTGATGGTCAGAGCGAGCAGTGGGAAAAGCAGACAGTTCGCAATTTTTGGGTGGATGGCCATCATCCTCGGCGGAGGTGATTCCTTCCATCTGATTCCGCGGGTGATCGCACTTTGCACGACCGGACTTGACCACTATACGGCTGTTCTGGGCGTCGGAAAGGCAGTCACATCTGTGACGATGACGATCTTCTATGTTCTGCTCTACTATGTGTGGCGGGAGCGTTATCAGATCAGGCAGCACAGGAGCCTGACAGGGATCGTATATCTTCTGGCCGCGGCGAGGATCGTACTCTGCCTTCTGCCGCAGAACCAGTGACAGCGGAAAATCCGCCTGAAAGCTGGGGGATCTGGCGGAATATCCCATTCGCCCTGCTCGGTGTGGCTGTCATCATCCTGTTCTTCCGAAGCGCAAGGGGGAGACAGGATCATGCGTTCCGCCATCTGTGGCTGACGATCGTGCTGAGCTTCGGCTTCTACATCCCGGTTGTCCTGTTTGCATCAAGAATACCGCTGATGGGTATGCTGATGATCCCGAAGACCTGCGCTTATATGTGGACCGTGCTGATCGGATATAAGGCAATGAGAAAGGAGATCAAATAAGATGGAGAACCTGAAGAGATATATCCATACAGCGATTTTCTACGCTTTGATGGCGATGGCGGGCGGCGTGTTCTACCGGGAGTTTACGAAGTACAAAATGCTTTGATTTTCCCAGATAGATGATGCTCATTGCAAATGTGATGATCTGGCCGGCCACTGTCGCGATGGCGGCTCCCTTCACACCGAGTCCAAGCGGAAAGATAAATACCGGATCCAGAATCAGGTTTGCCAGGGCGCCGGCCAGCGTGCATATCATGGCATACCGGGGGATCCGTCTGCACGGATCGCACCATTGAGCCCTTGCCCGATCATATAACAGGGAATTCCCATGCATATGATATGATAGTAATCATTCGCATACTGGTAACATTCTGTTTCTTCAGGATCTCCGCCGAACAAAGTCAGAATCTGAGGCTGAAAGAGAAATCCAATAAGACAGATCACAAGGGCGGAAACGATCAGTACGGTCAGACCATTCCCGATGATCCGATCAGCCTTCTTCCTGTTTTCCATGCCGAGTGCAATACTGAATTGAGCTGCAGCTCCATCTCCGATCAGCAGGGCGATGCCAAGGGCAAACACAGTAAACGGATAGACAATATTTGTTGCGGCGTTGCCGTAAGCGCCCGCCGGGCTCCAGCCGATGAATATCTGATCGACGATGTTGTACAGCGCTGCGACAACCATACTGATCACACAAGGAACAGAAAAACGCCTGATCAGTGTTCCGATTTTTTCGTGCCCAAGGTCCATTTCCTTCATCCTTATCACTCCTTTGCAAACAAAAAAGCCAGAGACGCAAGTCCATAATTGGACTTACGCCTCTGGCTGCTCATTACATACGTGATTGTAACAGATTCAATTTTTGGATGTAAGTGATTTTTCAAGCGGTTTGATCTGAAGGCGCTTCTCCGGTCAGGACGAAATTCCGGCGAGAGTCCCGGGAAGGGGCTTCTTTGCAGGAGGATCCTGCATGAGCGGCGCAAATTCGCTGACAGATTCCTCATAATATTTACATCCGGGTACGGCGGTGTTATTCTCCGTGCATCGCAGCTGAATAACCATTTCCAGACAGAGAGCAGGGACAGGGAGGTACAGGATGATGGAAGCAGAGATCAAGGCACGGAGTACGGCAGCAGAGATGAGAAGAGAGTCCGATTCGATCGGAACGCTGGATGTTCCGGTGAATGCTTACTATGGTATCCAGTCCCTCCGTGCCCAGCGAAATTTCCGGATCACAGGCAGCAGACTCAATCCGGTGTTTATCGGGAATCTTGCAAAGATCAAGAAGGCTGCAGTCAGGGTAAACAGAAAGTCAGGAAGGATGGCTCAGGAGAAGGCGGAGGCGATCGAGAAGGCCTGCGATGAGATCCTGGAAGGAAAGCTTCATGACAGCTTTATTGTAGATGGTATTCAGGGCGGGGCGGGAACCAGCGCAAACATGAATGCCAACGAGGTGGTTGCGAACCGGGCCATTGAGCTTCTCGGAGGCATGCGGGGTGACTACAGAATTGTGCATCCGAATGATGATGTCAACATGTGCCAGTCCACAAACGATGTGATTCCGACTGCCGGGAAACTGACAGCGCTGGATCTTCTCAAACCGCTTGAGAGCAATCTGAAGGCCTTAGCCAATCAGCTGCTTGCCAAGTCCCGTGAGTTCGATTTGATTTTGAAGATGGGACGCACACAGCTGAGGATGCGGTGCCGATGCGCCTGGGACAGAGTTTCCACGCATACGCGTCCATGGTGAAGCGTGACAGCATTCGAATCGGGATGTTGAAAAGTGAGCTTTACACGATCAATATGGGAGCAACAGCGATCGGGACCGGGATCAACACAACGAATTATTATTTCTCGCATATTGTCCCGGAACTGGCACGTCTGACCGGGTATCCGCTTCGGCAGGCGGACGATCTCTTTGATGCGACAGAGAACCTGGATGCATTCGTGACCATTTCGGCGGCACTTAAAACCTGTGCGCTGGATCTTTCCAAGATGTGCAACGATCTGCGGCTGCTGGCTTCCGGGCCGAGAGCGGGCTTTGGGGAGATCAATCTTCCGGCGATGCAGAATGGCTCCTCCATCATGCCGGGGAAGGTCAATCCGGTGATCCCGGAAGTCGTGACACAGGTGGCGTTTGAGGTCGCAGGAAATGACACCACGATCATGATGGCGGCGGAAGCAGGGCAGATGGAGCTCAACGCATTTGAGCCAGTTCTCTTCTATAACCTGTTCGATTCCATCACCACGCTGACCGGTGCGGTGGATACGTTGACCAGAAATTGTATCTGCGGGATCACAGCCAACAGAGAACGCTGCGAGGAACTGATGGATGCCAGTGTCGGCATTGTCACAGCCCTGAATCCATACATTGGTTATCAGAGGGCTGCTGCAATCGCCAAGGAATCCCTGAAGACAAGGGTCCCTGTTAAAAAACTGGTTGTCGAGAAGGGATACATGACAAAAGAGCAGCTTGACGCGGTTCTGAATCCAGGAATCCTGACCCAGCCGCATGGTGTGGCAGCGATCCGGGCAGCTATGTAAACGAAGCCCCTGCATGCAGGCGGGATGAGGAACATTCAGCATTTGGTATACAAACAATCGCAGGACCAGAAAGCAGACGAGGCGGCTCCCACTGAGGGGCTGCCTCATTTTTTATGAAAAGATTCATGTGGGATGTGTCAAAAAGTCCTGTCACCACTTGCATGCCAGCGTGCGCGGTGACAGACTTTTGACACTGTCATCATCATAAAGAAGGTTATCACATTGACAGAAAAGAATGTGAGGTTTAGAATACTACCTGTCATATAGATAGATATGAATTCGAGGAAGAAGTATGGGTGAGTGGATTCAGAATGAAATCCTTGGCATGAAATGGCTGAACCGGCTGGTCGGCCGCGCGCTTTCAGCCATGGGGCTGGATTTGTCCGGAAGGATTGGCGGGAGTATTCAGTTTTTTTTCTATGATGTGATCAAGATTACAATCCTGCTCTGCGTGCTGATCTTCATGATTTCGTACATCCAGAGTTTTTTCCCGCCTGAGCGGAGCAGGCGGATTATGGGAAGGTTCCATGGAATCTGGGCAAACCTGATTGGAGCGTTACTTGGGACGGTGACGCCTTTTTGTTCCTGTTCCTCGATCCCGATCTTCATGGGATTTACAAGCGCAGGCCTTCCGCTCGGCGTGACATTCTCGTTCCTGGTCTCATCTCCGATGGTAGATCTCGGAAGTCTCGTCCTTCTGATGGGCATCTTCGGGTATCGGATTGCTCTCATCTATGTGGCGGCAGGGCTTTTCATTGCGGCAGCCGGCGGAACGCTCATCGAACACCTGCATATGGAGGATCAGGTTGAGAACTTTATCCGGAACACCAGCTCGGCAGTAGACATTACAGCGCCGGATCTGACCGTCCGGGACAGGCTGATCTATGCACGGGATCAGGTTGCGTCAACATTCCGCAAGGTTTTTCCGTATATTCTTCTCGGGGTCGGGATCGGGGCAGTGATACATAACTGGATTCCGCAGCGGGTGGTAGAGACTGTCCTGGGCAACAGAAATCCCTTTGGCGTGATCCTGGCGACACTGGTCGGGGTTCCGATGTATGCGGATATCTTTGGAACAATCCCCGTGGCGGAGGCGCTTTTATCAAAAGGGGCTCTGCTCGGAACTGTGCTCAGCTTTATGATGGCGGTCACAACGCTGAGTCTCCCATCGCTGATCATGCTGAGAAAGGCCATCAAGCCGAAGCTGCTGACAGTCTTCATTGTCATATGTATCGCAGGAATCATCGTTGTCGGGTATGGATTTAACGTTTTTCAGGGCGTACTGACAGGAATCTGATGATACAGAAGTGTAGGCAGGGGGAGACAGGAATACCCCGTTGGGAAACAGAGCGATCTGTGACAGGGGGATCCATGCAGGAAGTGACAGAAAGCACAGACAGCCAGTGGGAAGGAGGTGAGCGCATATGAATGCAATGGACGCCGCGCTGATCTGCAGGGCGCTTGGAGATTCCAACCGAATCCAGATCGTAGAGCTGCTGATGAACGGGGAAATGTGCGGATGCAGGCTGCTGGAGCACTTCCAGATTGCACAGCCGACACTGTCCCATCATATGAAGGTTCTGACAGAATGCGGTCTTGTGAATGGGCGGAAGGAGTGGAAGAATACCTACTATTCCCTGAACTGCAATGTACTGACCGCATTTCGTGAATATATTGATCACCTGAACTGCGGGAAATCCTGCAGCCGGAAAAGCGAAGACAGAGACTGCTGTGATCAGGAGGATCCAGGCCAGGTCTGTCAGGACGTGGGGAAAACCGCCGGAGGCTGCTGCGGGCAGAAACCGGTAGACCGATGCTGACAAAACCACTTTCGGAACGAAAAAGGATACAGGGAGGATGTAAAAGAGATGCCAAAGACGATGAAAACACAGAACAAGGGAATCAGTTTTTTTCAGCGGTACCTGACCGTATGGGTATTGCTGTGCATGGCTGCAGGGGTGCTGATCGGACATTTCCTTCCGATGGTTCCCAGGGTTTTGGGCAGAATGCAGATTGCCGGGATATCGATTCCGATTGCGGCGCTGATCTGGATCATGATCTACCCGATGATGATTAAGGTGGATTTCCAGAGCATCAGGGAGGTCGGTAAAAATCCGAAAGGACTGTTCGTAACATGGATTACAAACTGGCTGATCAAGCCGTTTACCATGTATGGTCTGGCGTATCTGTTCCTGTTTATCGTGTTCCGGCAGTTCATTGCGCCGGAGCTCGCCACTCAGTACCTGGCCGGGGCAGTTCTTCTGGGTGCGGCGCCGTGCACTGCGATGGTTTTTGTATGGAGCACGCTGACGCATGGAAATCCTGCCTACACGGTGGTACAGGTTGCGACCAATGACCTGATCATCCTTGTGGCATTCGTTCCAATTGTAAAGTTTCTGCTTGGGGTATCGAAGGTATCGGTGCCGTACAGCACGCTGTTTGTCAGCATCCTTCTCTTTGTTGTGATCCCGCTTGCTGCGGGAATTGTGACAAGGGTCGGGATTACAGAACGAAAGGGCAGGGACTATCTGGAGAATGTGTTTGTCCATAAATTTGATCACGTCACGACAATTGGGCTGCTCCTGACGCTGGTGATCATCTTCGCATCCCAGGCGGAGGTGATTCTCTCAATCCGGTGCACATCATCCTGATCGCGGTGCCGCTCATCATCCAGACATTCCTGATCTTCTTTATCGCTTACGGAGCAGCAAAGCTGGTGGGGCTTCCATACGACATTGCCGCACCTGCAGGACTGATCGGTGCATCGAATTTCTTTGAGCTGGCGGTTGCGGTTGCCATTGCCCTGTTCGGGACGACAAGTCCGGCGGCTCTCGCGACCACAGTTGGTGTGCTGACAGAGGTTCCGGTTATGCTGACACTAGTGAAAATTGCGAACAGGACGCAGAGTCATTTTCAGAAAAGACAGGCATGAGCATGCATATGATTAGGAGGATAATGCGATGAACATCAAGGTTTTAGGAGGAGGCTGCAGCAAGTGCGAGGCCCTGCTGGAGAACACAAAGAAGGCTGTACAGGAGAAAGGGATCGAGGCGGAGATCGAATATATCACCGATTTCAGCGTCATTGCCGGATATGGTATCATGAGCACGCCGGCACTGATGATTGATGGGAAGGTTGTCTCAACAGGACGTGTCCTGAATGAGAAGCAGATCGGAAAGCTGTTATGAATCAGCAAGGGAGGAAACCGAGGGTCGGATTCATCTGTACACATAATTCCTGCCGCAGCCAGATCGCGGAGGCGCTGGGAAGACACCTGGCCGGGGACGTCTTTGAAAGTTATTCAGCAGGCACAGAGATCAGGGACAGGATCAATCCGGATGCAGTCCGTCTGATGAAGGAACAGTACGGAATAGACATGATAAAAGAAGGGCAGCACAACAAAACGTTGGATGCCCTTCCGGAGCTTGATATTGTGGTTACGATGGGGTGCGGCGTGAAGTGCCCGTATCTTCCCTGCAGGGAACGGTTCGACTGGGGAATCCCGGATCCGACCGGAACCTCTGACGGAGAATTCACGGCGGTCATCCATCAGATTGAGAAAGAGATCGGTTTATTGAAGGATCAGTTGAAAGGGAACCATCCGGATTCTGGTACAGAGGCGCTCCCTTCGTGAGGGGATCGGATGCAGACAAACGATCGGCCCGCTGCAGGCAGGTCAGGTGAATTTCTGCGCGAGCAGGCAGATATTCCGGGAAAAGTGGTGCAATGGAACAAGCACAGGAAAACGAATAATGGAGGAAGACGTATGTTTCGTGAAATGCGGCGAAAAAAGCAGCAGGTATCGAAAGAAGCGTGCATCGATATTCTGAAGTGGGAGAAGCGCGGAGCTCTGGCCGTGAATGGCGAGGACGGATATCCATATGTGGTCCCGGTAAACTTTTATTATGATGAGCCGACAGAGACGCTCTATTTCCACGGTGCGAAGACCGGGCATAAAATCGATTCGATCCAGAAGAATCCCAAAGTGTGTTTTACAGTTTGGACTTCTGGTACTCGTAAGGAGGGGGACTGGGCCTATTACGTGTCAAGTGTTGTTGTGTTCGGAACGGCAAGCCTGGTCACGGACAGCGATCTTCTTCGTGAAAAACTCAGGGCGATCGGGCTGAAGTACTATCCGACCGCTGAGGAGGTGGATCAGGTGATGCATAGAACTCTGGGGAACGTCCAGATGATTGCGGTTCATGTTGATCATATGACAGGAAAGCTTGTACACGAAAAGTAATGAAATCTTACAGGTATACTGATATGGATGTTGCGGATACACTGGAACGGCTTCATCGGATGGCGGTGGAAGACGCAGATTTGAGAAAACGCCTTTTAGAAACAAAGAATCAGGAGAATCCATTGTCCGCATTTTGCGCAATCAGTACAGAGGCCGGGCTTCCGCTGTATGCGATGGATCTGATTGAGTATGGAGAATCAGCCTACGCGGCAATGCGGCGAAGTACAAACGGCGGCGGTGAGAATTCTCCGCTGCTCTCTTACGAGGATGACGCCTACGAGCTATTTCTGAGCGGGCTTCAGGAATAGAGGGAATCAATCAAATCGTGGCAGGCGAAGTATCCCTCTTCAGTCTGAGATAATGATACAAATGTTTCGAAATGCATGCGTCTGACTTCGCTAGAAAGGGAAAGGAATATGAGACTCAAAAAAGACAATGCGGCACTGCGGCCTCCGATGGGCTGGAACAGCTGGGACTGCTTCGCAGCAGGAGTGACGGAGAAGCAGCTTCTGGATAATGCGGCTGGGCCGGCGCAGCTGAAGTCCTCGGCTGGGAATATGTTGTCTGTGACATCCAGTGGTCGGAGCCGCTGGCGGCAAGTGAGAAAGATAACGGTGTTGTGTATCGGAAGTTCGCACCGCTCACGCTGGATGCATGGGGACGGCAGATTCCGGCACTAAACCGGTTTCCGTCTTCTGCAGATGGAAAAGGCTTTGCTCCAATCGCTGAAAAAATTCATGCCATGGGGCTGAAGTTCGGCATTCATATCATGCGTGGTATTCCGAGACAGGCAGTACATGAGCGGCTGCCGATCTTTGGAACCGATGCGACAGCGGATGAGGCAGCCCGACCGGATTCGATCTGCTGCTGGAACGGCGATATGTACGGTGTTGACCCGGCTTCTATCGCAGGACAGGCTTATTATGATTCTATCTTCCAGCTGTATGCAGACTGGGGTGTGGATTTTGTGAAGGTGGATGACATCTGCCATGAGCATCTCTACGTTGATGATCCATATGGGGCAGCAGAGGTAGAAATGATCCGCCGCGCGATCGATAAAACTGGGAGACCGATGTGCCTGTCCCTCTCACCGGGACCGGCGGTGATCGAAAAAGCATGGCATCTGGAACATTATGCCAATATGTGGCGCATCACGGATGATTTCTGGGACGATTGGAAGCTTCTTCTGGATATGTTTGGCCGCTGCGAGTTATGGCAGGGGCATGGAAAGCCGGGATGCTGGCCGGATTGCGACATGCTGCCATTGGGGAAAATCGGTACCGGATTCGGCCAGCCGAGACAGACGAATTTCACACATGCGGAGCAGCGCACGCTGATGACGCTCTGGTGCATTTTCCGCTCTCCGCTGATCATGGGTGGTGACCTGACACAGCTGGATGAATGGACACGATCGCTTCTGACCAATGAGAAGATTCTTGCGGCGCAGAGGGCTGGCAGGGAACCGGAGCAGATGGAGCGGAATGAAAAACATGCTGTCTGGACGAGCCTGACGCAGGAAGGCGGACGGTATCTGGCGCTTTTTAATCTCGAGGATCAGGCGCAGACAATATCGGCGTCTCTTTCTGATTTGGAATTTGATGTGCGTAGTGCAGAGGACCTGTGGGGTGATACACCGGCCACGTTTTCAGGAAGCTGCATTCAGGCAGAGCTTCCGGCACACGGTGCGGGAATGTATCTTCTGCAGAAGTGAAGCGGACGGATGGCGCAGTACCCGGCGAA
>USJM01000059.1 GCA_900555005.1 uncultured Lachnospiraceae bacterium
CTCGCGGAACGGATTGAGGACTATCCGTCTTCCGGCAGCTTCGGCACAGGCGTGAGGGATGTCTATCAGGAAGATATCTACGTGGGATACCGCTTCTTTGAGACGGTCGCAAAGGATAAGGTACTGTATCCGTTCGGATACGGGCTTTCCTATACAACGTTCAGTATCCGCGCCCGGAAAAAGCAGAGCGAGCCGCTCGCAAGACTGTCTGTCGATCTGGAAGCAGAGGTGACGAATACAGGCCATGCTGCCGGGCGGGAAGTCGTGCAGGTATATGCGCAGGCGCCCCAGGGGACGCTTGGAAAACCGGCAAGAGTGCTGTCGGGTTTGAAAAGACAAGGCTGCTGAAGCCGGGCGAAAGCCAGACGCTTCAGATCCAGATCCCGGTCAGAAGCTTCGCCTCCTTCGATGAAAGCGGAAAAACAGCCGAGATTTCAGCCTGGGTGCTGGAGGCAGGGCGTTACGACCTGTATGTAGGAGAGAATGTCCGGGATGCGGTGATTCTGGACTCCGAGGACGGCGCCTTTACACTGTCTGAAGACTGGATGGTTCTCCAGGAAGAGGAAGCGCTGGCGCCTGTCTGCAAATTTGACCGAATGGCGATGAGCGAAGAGAGCGGGGAAGTCCACCTTGTGTACGAGGAAACGCCGCTTCGAAGCATCGATGTGGAAAAACGGATTAGGAAAATCTTCCGGGAGAGACAGCCCAGACTGGAGACCGGGGGCTGAAGCTGTCGGATGTAGAGGATGGATCCTGCAGGATGGAAGACTTCATTGCACAGCTCTCGGATGAGGACTTGTGCGCCATCATCCGTGGAGAGGGAATGGGAAGTCCCCTTGTGACGCCAGGGACGGCAGCAGCCTTCGGCGGCGTCACAAAACGCCTTCGTGATTTCGGGATCCCCGCTGTGTGCTGCGATGATGGACCGAGCGGGATGCGTCTCGACTGCGGGGATCATGCGTTTTCTCTTCCGAATGGAACGATGCTGGCATGCACATTTGACCGGGAGCTGAATGAACAGCTGTTTTCCTTCCTTGGCCTGGAAATGGTTAAAAACCGGGTGGACTGTATTCTGGGACCAGGTGTCAACATTCACAGAAATCCGCTGAACGGAAGAAACTTCGAATATTTTTCGGAGGACCCTTATCTGGCAGGAGAGATGGCGGCTGCTCAGCTGCGCGGGCTGCATCAGAGCGGAGTAACCGGCGTTCTGAAGCATTTCTGCGCAAACAACCGTGAGACCAGGCGCCATGAGCTTGACAGTGTCGTATCCGGAAGAGCGCTGCGGGAAATTTACCTGAGACCTTTTGAGATTGCGGTCAGGGAAGGCGGAGCAGATGCGCTGATGACGACCTACGGGAAGGTAAACGGTATCCATACAGCCTCGCTCTATGATCTGACCACGACCATTCTGCGCAATGAATGGGGATTTGACGGCATTGTCATGACGGACTGGTGGGCTGCAATGAGCGAAGATCCGTCAGAGATGGATCCTTATGAGACGTCTGAGCCGGGGACAGGAAGGCAGAGGGGGAAGATGTGCGGCGGCTTAAGCGGAGCATCGCCGGAAAAACGTATGATTTCAGTCCGATGGTCCGCGCTCAGAATGACCTGTATATGGTCGTCCCGGACGGGGAGAAGATTGTACCGTCCGAGGATGAAGAAGCCGGTGAGCCGACCACGCTTTCAGCTCTGCGGGAAGGAAGGCTGACCCGGGCGGAGCTTCAGCGCTGCGCCATGAATATATGCCGGTTTGCAATGAAGACTGAAGCCATGAGGCGCCTGCTGGGCCATCCGACTGAAGTCACAGTGGAGAGTGTCCCGGAGGGGGAGGATCTTTCTGCGGTCGAGAGTGTGAATTTTCATCCGGTTCCGCCGGAAGGACTTGAGCTTGATCTGTCTGCGGTCCTTCCACAGCGCGGAGGAGACTATCTGTTCGGCCTGCAGGTCACACCAAGAACCCGCTACCGGATTGAACTCAAGGCTGCGTCTGCGTCCGGTGTGCTTGCCCAGATCCCGGTAAGTCTGTTCTTTACGACCATTCCGGTTGCAGAGTGGATGTTCGGGGGCGGCGAAGGAAGTGAGGCTGTAAAGACAGCGACATTCTTTTCCACAACCAGAAACAGCGTCATGAGGCTTCATTTTGGCCAGAGCGGACTGATACTGAAGAGTCTGCGGGTTCAAAGAATCTGAAACTGAGAAGAAAGAGCAGCAGGAGGATATTTTGAAAGAAGGGATCATTCTTGATGTGGATGGAACTCTTTGGGATGCCGTGCGTGCAATCAGGGACTCGTGGAATCTGTACAGAGAAGAACAGATTCCAGAGATGCCGGGACAATACACGGACGCGGACATTGAGGGAGTCCTCGGGCTGACGATGACTCAGATCGGGGACCGCCTTCTGGCGCCGCTCTCTGAGAAGCGGCGGCATCAGGCGCTTGAGGGAATGATGGATGCAGAAGTGACGTATATGTGGGAACACGGCGGCAGTGTATATCCGTCTGTCGGGCAGACGCTGACGCGTTTAAAGAAAGCAGGGTTTCACCTGTATATTGTCAGCAACTGCCAGAAGGGGTATATCGAGGATTTCCTGCATACGTCGGGGACAGGCAGCCTGATCGAGGATCACGTGTGTTTCGGGGATACTGGGAAACCGAAGGACTTCAGCATCCGCCTGTGCATGGAGAGAAATGAGCTTCAGCGTGCGCTTTATGTGGGTGACACAGCCGGGGACCTGGATGCTGCAAGAAAGGCGGGCATTCCGTTCATCTACGCAGCCTATGGATTCGGACAGGTCGACGCTGAGAAAGAGAAGGTGCCTTCGATCGACGCCTTTGCACAGCTTCCGGAGATGGTGACAGCATTGTGGGAGAAAGCAGGTAACAGAAGATGATAACGGCATCAAACTGGACAGACTATGAGATCCTCGATACCTCCTGCGGGGAGAAGCTGGAGCGCTGGGGATCTTATCTCCTCATCAGACCGGATCCGCAGGTGGTCTGGCAGACGGACAAAAAGGACCCGGGCTGGAGAAGGTGCAATGCGCACTATCACAGGTCCAGCCGGGGCGGCGGAGAATGGGAATTCTTTGATCTGCCGCAGCAGTGGACGATCGGCTACCAGGGCGGCGGACTGGATCTGAAGTTTAACCTGAAGCCTTTTTCATTCAAGCATACCGGACTCTTTCCGGAGCAGGCAGCAAACTGGGACTGGTTTGCGGAGAAAATCCGTCAGCGGATCCGTCAGGGGAAGGAAGTGAGGGTTCTGAACCTATTCGCCTACACCGGCGGGGCTACGGTTGCAGCGGCTCAGGCAGGGGCAGTCGTGACGCACGTGGACGCTTCAAAAGGGATGGTCGGCTGGGCGAAGGAGAATGCCCAGGCGTCCGGAATCGACCACTCGTCTGTCCGCTGGCTGGTGGATGACTGCAGAAAGTTTGTCGAGCGCGAGATTCGCCGCGGCAACCATTATGATGCAATCATCATGGATCCTCCCTCATACGGAAGAGGACCGAAAGGTGAGATCTGGAAGATGGAGGACTGCATCCACGAGCTTCTGAAGCTGACAACACAGATTCTCTCAAAAAAACCGCTGTTTTTCCTGCTGAATTCCTATACGACAGGACTGTCTCCATCCGTACTGACATATCTCATGAGCGTGACGCTCGTTCCCATTTTCGGGGGAACCGTATCAGCGGAGGAGATCGGGCTTCCGGTCAGAGACAGCGGCCTGGTACTGCCCTGCGGTGCAGCCGGGCGCTGGGAACTGTAACGAGACTTTGTCCGAATGAGAAGACGATATCTGAAAGCGGAAGAGGCAGCGGCCGGATCGGAAGGCCGATGGCAAAACGGCGGGGTGCCGGTGACCGCGGCGGCTGCCGGGCGGGTGCTGCCTCAGGAGAGTACCTTGCTTCTGAACCAGTAGGTATAGAAGTCCTGAAATCCGAGCGACTGGTAGAGTTTTTTGGCAGCCGTGTTTCCCTTTACAACCTGCAGTAAGCATAGCGGGCGCCCTGAAGGCGTGCTTCCTTCAGAATCGTGGAGCAGATTGCCCGGGCGTATCCGCGCCGCCAGCAGCTGGGCGATACATAGATGGCGTAGATTCCGATATAATCCCTGTCCCGGATTCCGAGACCGGTTGCCACGATCCGGCCGTCGATCTCAATGCTGGCTGCGATCGTTTCTTTCGGAATGGCCGCATACATGGAGGGGACAATCCGGCGCAGGTTCGGTTCCGAGGTCCCATTCAGATGGAAGAGCCCACGGATCCACTCGTCTGTGACGACAGCATTCAGCTCGACAGTCAGCCCTCCTGTGTAGTGAACGAGGTCGGCAGATTCAGACGGTTTTCAAAGATGTATTCCCGCCGTTCTTCCTTCAGCAGACTGACGTCTTTGAGATCAGCTGTCATCACTTCCGTAATGTGCCGGACTTCATAGCCGCGCTGGGAGAGCCGGTGATCAAATGAGGGATCCAGGAGAGGCTGAATCTTGAAGGAGCAGGGGCTGTTGAAGTGGTCGTAGACAGCCTCACAGTAGGCGATCTTCTCCTCGACGGGAATGGTCGAAATCCCGACCTGCTCCACGGAGTTTGTCCGGTAGGAGTAATTGTACGAGAAGCGGATCAGCCAGCCGTCATACAGCTCGATCATATAGGATGGCCAGGCATTCAGCGAGACCTCCTCCAGATATTGAATATCCTTCTCTCTTTTATCCCGCTCAGCTCTGCTCATCGGTTCCATAATGTATCGAATCCCCCTGCCTTTTATTCTTAAAGCCAGTCTCTATTGTACGAGTTCCCTGTGAATTAATCCAGTGCCCTTAAAGATTGTCAGCTTGCAAAGCTGACGCGTGTATGGTAGCATTCTTTCGATTTTGAACAGCTTAAGAAAGAGAGGCATCTCATGGGCAGTGCAGGTATCTGATACTGGAGGACGGAACTCTACTGAAGGGAGAAAGCGTCGGTTCGAGGAGAGAGGTGATCTCGGAGATCGTGTTCAATACGTCGATGACGGGATACCTGGAGGTCCTGACAGATCCTTCCTATGCAGGCCAGGCTGTCGTTATGACCTATCCTCTTATTGGAAACTATGGCGTCAGTTTTGAGGACATGGAGTCTTCAAAGCCCTGGCTGTCCGCTTTCATCGTCCGGGAATTCTCCCGTATTCCTTCTAACTTCCGTTCGGAAGATACCATCCAGAATTTCCTCACAAGATATGATATTCCCGGGATTTCAGGCATCGATACAAGAGCGCTGACGAAGACGCTCCGGAATCGCGGAACCATGAACGGCATGATCACGACCAGAGAGTACTCTCAGGAGGAGGTCCGGGACCTGCTGCCCCGGATCAAGGCATACCGGACAGGGGATGTTGTTTCGCGCGTCAGCTGCCGGGAAAGGTACGAGTTTACAGACAGCGGGATGAATGTACCGTGGCCGAACCTGGTTGGCTCCAGAGTGGAGCTGGAAGAGGAGGCAGGGAACGGACGCCGGACAGAGAAGAATCCGTCAGGCATGGCGGATGGAATCATCTCTGCGGATGATCCGGCACTTGCAGGAACGCCGATTGCCCAGAAAGCAGCGAACGAACGCGAGCAGGCTTATGTACGGCTTTCCGAGAAGGCGGCCCGCCAGCATCTTCATGTCGCGGTGATGGATTTTGGCATGAAGCGAAACATTGGCAGAAGCCTTGTACACCGGGGCTGCCGTGTCACGGTTTATCCGGCGTGGACAACCGCAGATGAGATTCTGGCGGATCAGCCGGACGGCATCATGCTGTCCAACGGCCCTGGTGATCCGAAGGACTGTGGAGAGATCATCCGTCAGGTACGCAGGCTGTATGAGAGTGATGTGCCCGTCTTTGCGATCTGTCTTGGCCATCAGCTGATGGCGTTGGCAGCAGGAGGGGATACCTACAAGCTGAAATACGGACACAGAGGCGGGAACCATCCGGTCAAGGACCTGAAGACAGGACGGGTATACATTTCCTCCCAGAACCATGGATATGCGGTAGATGAGAAAAGCCTGAGCGCAGATGTTGCGCGTCCGGCCTTCCGGAACGTGAACGATGGGACAAATGAGGGAATGGTTTACCTCGGGAAAAACATCTTTACTGTACAGTTTCACCCGGAAGCCTGCCCGGGACCGCAGGATTCCGGCTATCTGTTTGATCGTTTTGTGAGGATGATGGAGCGCGCGAAGAGCGAGAAGGAGGGAGACTGAACATGCCGAAGGATAACAGCATCAGGAAAGTGCTCGTCATAGGTTCCGGCCCGATTATCATCGGACAGGCGGCCGAGTTTGACTATGCAGGAACGCAGGCATGCAGAAGTCTGAAGGAGGAGGGCATCGAGGTTGTCCTGCTCAACAGCAATCCGGCAACCATCATGACCGACAAGGATATTGCGGATCATGTCTACATTGAACCGCTGACGACTGAGGTGGTGGAGGCGATTATCCGGAAGGAGAAGCCGGACAGCATTCTGCCGACGCTCGGGGGGCAGGCTGGGTTGAACCTGGCGATGGAGCTGGAGGAGAAGGGAATCCTGAAGAATCTGGATGTCCGCCTGATCGGAACGACTTCCCGGACAATCAGGAGGGCTGAGGACCGTCTCGAATTCAAGGAGGCCATGGAGAAGATCGGGGAGCCGGTGGCGCCCTCCCAGGTCGTCCGTATCTCGAAGATGGAGAGAAGTTTGCGCGCCGATCGGATATCCGGTCGTGCTGCGGCCGGCTTACACCCTCGGTGGTTCCGGCGGCGGGATCGCGGACAACCAGGAGGAGCTTGACGAGATTCTCGAGAACGGTCTCCGCCTTTCACGTGTCGGCGAAGTTCTGGTCGAGAGAAGCATCGCCGGCTGGAAGGAAATTGAATATGAGGTTATGAGGGACGGTGCCGGCAATGTCATTACCGTCTGCAACATGGAAAACATTGATCCGGTCGGCGTCCACACAGGGGATTCCATCGTTGTAGCGCCTAGCCAGACGCTGGGCGACAAGGAATACCAGATGCTCCGCACCTCCGCGCTCAACATCATCACAGAGCTGGGAATTACCGGCGGCTGCAACGTCCAGTACGCCTTGAAGCCGGATTCATTTGAATACTGTGTCATCGAAGTCAACCCGCGTGTGTCAAGATCCTCGGCACTTGCATCGAAGGCGACCGGATATCCGATCGCAAAGGTTGCTGCCAAAATCGCCCTCGGGTACACGCTCGATGAGATTCGGAATGCGATTACGGGGAAAACCTATGCCAGCTTTGAGCCGATGCTGGACTACTGCGTTGTGAAGATGCCGAGGCTTCCGTTTGACAAATTCATCACAGCGAAGCGGAGCCTGTCCACACAGATGAAGGCAACCGGCGAAGTGATGAGCATCTGCACAAACTTTGAAGGTGCGCTGATGAAGGCGATCCGTTCCCTTGAGCAGCATGTCGACAGCCTCATGAGCTATGATTTCTCAGGACTCGATGACGAACAGCTTCATAAAAAGCTTCAGGACGTCGATGACCAGCGGATCTGGGTTATCGCGGAGGCCCTTCGGCGAGGGTTTACCAGGGAAGGCATCTACAAGGCGACGAAGATTGACCCCTGGTTTCTGGATAAGATCGCGCATCTGACGGAGATGGAGAAGGCGCTGAAAGAGCAGCCTCTGACGGAGGAGCTGCTGCGGGAAGCCAAGCGCATGGAATTCCCGGACAACGTGATCGCTTCCCTGGCCGGAAAGACGCAGGAGGAGATTCACCTGCTCCGGGAAAAGGCCGGTATCCATGCCTCATTCCGGATGGTGGACACCTGTGCTGCCGAGTTCGAGGCGCAGACCCCGTATTATTACTCCGTGTATGACGGCGGCGAGGATGAGGCTGCGGAGGCAGCCGGAAAACATGATAAGAAGAAGGTTCTGGTGCTGGGCTCCGGACCGATCCGGATCGGACAGGGAATCGAGTTCGATTTCTGCTCCGTCCACTGTACCTGGGCCTTCCAGAAAGCCGGCTTCGAGACCATCATCATCAACAACAATCCGGAAACGGTATCGACGGACTTCGATATTGCAGACAAGCTCTATTTTGAACCGCTGACGCCGGAGGATGTTGAGAACGTTGTCCGGCTGGAGAAGCCGGACGGTGCAGTCGTCCAGTTCGGCGGTCAGACGGCCATCAAGCTGACGAGCGCGCTCATGAAGATGGGCGTTAGGATTCTCGGCACGGATGCGGACGATGTCGATGCCGCGGAGGACAGGGAGCGGTTTGACGAGGTGCTGGAGCGGTGCGGCATCACAAGGCCGAAGGGGGAGACCGTCTTTACGGAGACGAGGCCAAGGCTGTGGCAAACCGTCTGGGCTATCCGGTTCTTGTCCGCCCGTCCTATGTGCTGGGCGGTGCCGGGATGCGGATTGCGATCTCGGATGAGGACATTGATTCCTATATCGGGAACATCAACCGCTATGCTCAGGATCATCCGATCCTGGTTGACAAGTACATGATGGGACGTGAGATTGAGGTCGACGCGGTCTGTGACGGAACGGACATCCTGATCCCCGGTATCATGGAGCACATCGAGCGGGCGGGCATCCATTCCGGCGACTCCATCTCGGTCTACCCGGCGAAGGATCTGTCAAGGGAAGTCAAAACTGTCATTGAGTCCTACACAAGGAGCCTGGCTCAGAACCTGCATGTCATCGGGATGATGAATGTCCAGTTCATCGTTCGGGATGATGGCGTGTATATCATCGAAGTGAATCCCAGATCCTCGCGGACGGTACCCTATATCAGCAAGGTGACCGGAATTCCGATTGTTCCGCTTGCGACAAGGGTGATTCTGGGCGAAAAGATCAGAGACATGGGCTACACGCCCGGACTCCAGCCGGAGGCGGACTATTTTGCGGTCAAGATGCCAGTCTTTTCATTTGAGAAAATCCGGGATGCGGACGTTACACTCGGCCCGGAGATGAAATCGACCGGTGAATGCCTTGGCATCGCGAAGACGTTCGATGAGGCCCTGTACAAGGCATTTCTCGGTGCCGGTGTCCGGCTGCCCAGGTACAGCAACATGATCATCACGGTCTGTGACGAGGAGAAACCGGAGATGATCGACATTGCCAGACGGTTCTCCAGAATCGGGTATACGATCTACTCGACCCACGGGACGTGGAAGGCACTCCGCGCAGAAGGAATCCCGGCCCGCCAGGTCAATAAGCTGGAGAAGGATTCCCCGAACCTGATGGATTGATCCTCGGTCATCGGATCGATCTGGTCATCGATATCCCGAACAGGGGCATCGAGCATCAGCAGGACGGATTTTTGATCCGCCGCGCGGCCATCGAGACCGGAGTCAATGTCATAACGGCTGTCGATACAGCACGGGCGCTGATCACCTCGCTCGAGGACAATTCAGTGACAAAGCTCAGTCTGGTCGATATCGCAGACATCGACAGGAGATAACGCTTGCAAAAAGACTGCTTTTCTGTACAATAGGAAAAGCGGTCTTTTTTTCACGGAAATGACCGGAATTGCCGGAGAAATACCGGGAGTGCCTCAGGCTTTGCTGTGGGGCGGCAAGGAGTTCAGGAGGATTCAGATACATGATAGCTGCAAATGATGTCACGCTGCGTCTCGGAAAGAGAGCATTGTTCGAAGATGTCAACATCAAATTCACCGAAGGCAACTGCTATGGCGTCATTGGCGCGAACGGGGCAGGAAAGTCCACATTTCTGAAAATACTGGCAGGAAAGCTGGAGACGACGTCCGGAAGTGTCACCATCACACCGGGGCAGAGACTGTCTTTCCTCGAGCAGGATCATTTCAAGTATGATGATCAGGTTGTGCTTGACACGGTCATCCAGGGCAACAGACGGCTGTACGAGATCGGCAAGGAGAAGGACGCCCTCTATGCGAAGCCGGATTTCTCGGATGAGGA
>USJM01000060.1 GCA_900555005.1 uncultured Lachnospiraceae bacterium
ACTACCAGGAATCCGATGACTGAAATTGAATTTGCGAAAAAATCTTGACACTATCGAAAAAATACGGAAGGAGACCGGGATATATACCCAGTCTCCTTCCGAATCTGTGATCACTTCAGAAAGTCTTTACCTTCAAGATTTAACTTACTACCCCTAAAATCGCCTAATCTGTGCTCAAAACGACTTAGACCTCGAAAATGAATACTCAAAAGAATTATTCCCAATAATCGAATTTTATTTCTGACGGTCACAGAGCTTCACAATATCATCATCAAAACTTAACCGCTTCAATCTGGAAGTGCCATTTTTTGATTATTAATGATACATATGCTTTCGTTTTACCCGTATACCGGTCCGTAATACTCACAAGCCCTTATATCCGCGCCAATGCTTCCTTTATCGCCGAAAGCTCCCCATACATGAGGTCTGAAAATCCTGTCCTCACTCACATTGTGCATGGTCACTGGTATCCGGAGCATTGCACAAAGTGTGATCAGATCTGCCCCAATATGCCCATACGTCCATGCCCCATGGTTTGCACCCCATTCCGACATCATCATATACGTATCACTAAAAGCACCTTTCCCTGTCAGACGCGGTACAAAAAATGTGCTTGGCCATGTCCTGTCTGTTCTCTTGTTTATCTTGTCAAAAACATCAGGCGGCACAACAACTGTGCTACCCTCAGCGATCTGAAGAGTTGGTCCTATGCCATCTATCAGGTTCAGCCTTGCCATCGTGACAGGCATCTCTACGTTTGTGAGAAAATGTGACGAAAAACCTCCTCCCCGGAACTCTGTAAGGCTTGCCGGGCACCAATCTGTCATCTTCAGGCAGTTTTTCTCATCCTCCTCAGTGACCTTCCACCATTTCTTCATGACTGGCTTTCCCTCTTCATCGATACTTGCCCCGCAGCCATCGAGACAGGTAGAGCCTGAATTGATCAAATGAATAAACCCATTTTCAGCCTTGCCTATTGGGTCCCATCCGGTTACACGCTTCAAAGCTGAGGGACTCCAGTAGCACCTGACATCGGAGAATCCTGCTGCCTGTCCTGTCAGAAGGTTTTCAAAAAGCATGGCTATTCCATTATTGTTATCCCCTTCTGTGGCAAAAACAGCAGGCTGTCTGATCCCATTCCAGTCGAAAGTAGAATTCAGAATCGCCTCTGTGAAATCTGCATTTGGTTTCCAGTCTGTCCATGCACGCTGCCCCTGAAATCCAGCAAATACTGCATTCTTCCCAAGTGCCTCTTCCTTCCACTTTCCGTCATCCATCTGTGCAAGCTTTGGATTGCCAAACATGATGTCTCTTATAACGAGCGTCATTCTGGCAATCAATCTCCATTCTTCTTCCTTCTGCTCATCTGTATGTTTCAGTTGAGGCGAATTTTTATCAAATCCCTCCGGGCAGTTTGCCTTGATCCAGGAAAGGGCTTTCTCATATTCCTTGTGATCGTAAATTCCATACTCGATTCGCCTCAGGATTTCTGTCATATCGACCCATTCAGGTCGGATCCCCAGGTAGTGAATCAGGAACTTTGGGTCTATAAACGATCCCATGATTCCCATAGACACGCCGCCAAAGCCGACATATGATTTATTTCTCATCTCACCGACAGCGATAGAGCACTGTGCAAGCGGAGAATCTTTTCGGCAACATCTGCAGGAATGGAATCATCTCCCATGTCCTGAACATCCCTGCCATAAATTGAAAATACCGGAATTCCAACTTCATTGTGGGCAGATAATGCTGATGCAAGATATACAGCTCCCGGGCGCTCCGTTCCGTTAAATCCCCATATAGCCTTGATGGTAAGCGGGTCGATATCAATGGTTTCCATAGGATAGCACCAGCTCGGCGTCACAGAAAGCGTGGCGACGACATTCGCCCTGCGAAATTTCTCCTGACATCTGGCCGCTTCTTCGCTTCCGGATATACTTGTGTCAGCAATCACGCACTTTGCCCGTGTTCCATCCGAATAAAAAGCATGTTCTGAGATCAGCTTCATGGCCGCCTGTGCCATTGAGGCAGTTTTCCCCTCGAGTTCATCCCGTATTCCAAGTCTTCTGGCATCAATGATCGGCCTGATTCCAATTACTGGATATGATTTCATCCCCTGACACCTCGCTTTCCAGTCAAGCCTTATATGATCTGCTGTAGTCTGAATAAGGTCCACTAAACACATAGCGAAGGTACGCGACAGAATTCTTCGCATCTGTATCCAATCTGTTTTCATCGGCATGATGACTCAAATCACGCCAGATCTTAATATCTGAACCGACAGTCCCTCCCCCCTGAACAAAGGGCTCCATTACCACCGTTTTGTCATAGCCAATATCCCTAAGTGCTTCGCCAATCCCATACCAGTCCAGTCCGCCTTTTCCTGGAAGCCTGCGGTTATTTTCCCCTACATGAAAATGTCCGAGCTGCTTTCCTGCGAGGCGTATTGCGCCGCACATATCATCTTCTTCAATATTCATGTGGAAAGTGTCCAGCATTATCTTTACAGAGGGTACATCTACTTGATCTACAAACCTTTTGCACTCCTCACATGTATTAATCAGGTACCCCTCGAATCGATTCAGCACTTCAAGACAGAAATCGATTCCCCTGTCAAAGGCTTCTTTTCCGACAGTCCGGACATTTCGTACACTCGCTGCCCAGTCCCCTTCTTTGTCAATTTTTTTTGAATAATCAACCGGCCAGTAAGAATAGATTCCTCCTCCGATCGTATGAATATTCAATATTTCAAGTTTTCGAAGAAGATCAGAATAAAACGCAATGGCATGTTTCTGTATATCAGGATCCTGACTTCCGAGGTTTTCAGAAGCCCCTGGTCCATATCCAGCAGTCAGCACCACCCCTTCATCTTCTGCCATATGTCTGAATTTGCGCAGTTGTTCATCCGACATCTGTTTCAGAATGGCGCAGGATATTTCAAGCGTGTCAAATCCGAGCTTCTTCACCTTTTTGACATACTTCGTCTGGTCACAGTTCCATTCCTTCTCCCAATAAGCAAAATATATCCCGTATCTCATGTGGCCCCCTTCCGAACAAGTTTAATTCTGAAGCATGATCATTTTTACAATATCAAGATGAGGTATGGTAATCGTCATCTTTCCGTCCAATACCTCACACGGAAGCTCCTCTCCTTCCGGCAGGCTCACAGCCTTTACACATGCAGTCGGTATGGTGATATGAATATGATCAACAGGAACAACCGGTGGCTCCTCCTGTTCATTGATCACTGCCAGATAGTCCCTTCCTTCTTTCATCCAATGAAGCGTTTCCACATATTTCGGAGCGTCCGATTCCAGTGACAGACTTCCGGCAAGTTTTTTAACCATCCTGAAGAAAACAAGCCTGCTCATATATGGTTTCGAAAGTTCGATCGGGGCCGCCGTCCATATGATACGGCCATGTCCGAGTTTCTTCTCGATGGCGGCAGGGTGATCCGTATAAATTCCGGGCGGATTTGAATGAATTGCCGCAAACTGATCAGTCCCAGTCATTGTATATGGCAGCGTTAGCGTTGCCAGTATGGTCTGATCTGTCGGGTTCTCAATCTCAACTGTTGTCTGCCTCATTGGAACTGTCAACGGAGCTAGATGACTGAATCCTTCAAAGTACTGCATTCCTGCTTCCGTCGGACTCATATAGGAAAAAGTATGTTCCGTACGCCCAGTTACTCTGACCCCGAGAAGCTTCTGCAGACGTTTGCTTCCGATCGGCCCACTGATCAGAAGATTTCCACCTCTCAGAAGATACCTTTCAATTGCATCCATCTCTTCCGTACGGATATGGGAAACATGAGAAAGGATCAGTACCTTAGATGGATCGTCTGCAATATTCCTGGATCCAATAACTGAAAACGGAATGTTTTCTGCCCTCAGTATGGACGCTGCAGATACTGGAGCATCCAGATACACGCCAGGCTCGCGCAGATGTTCATTTATCTCTTTCCCTGTCTCCTCTGGTGAGTATTTAGCATGAGATGCCAGCCAGATGGAGACATCATGTATCATCTTCCCACCGACATACGGCTCATACTGTGAAGTTTTCTGGTATATTTCCTTCATTGTCTTGTGATAGACATCAGGAACTATAGAGCCATCCGGATTAATGGCATCTACCAGCAGGAATGCCCCATTATGAACCAGCGCCGTGATTACATGAAGAAACAGCTCATCTCTAGTTTTTGTTGTCGTATGATAAGTCAATTCGGGGTCGCACCGCGAAGTATGATAAACAAAAGGAAGACGAGGAGAGACATTCTGATAATATTTATTTATAAATGTCTGCTGCAAAAAACCGCCATAATAATCACCGCTTGCTACATCAGACGCATCCATCAGCTCTTCAGAAACGCCATCGGACCACGGCATTGTGATCCTTGAAAACTGATGTTCCACTATTACATTCGGACGTATTTCTTTTACTGCTTGTGTAGATTCCTTGGCAAAATCTGTCATCCACTGATCTCTCCGGTATGCATATTCCAGAAAATCCGGGTCGTCCCAGTCGATCATGCGCGGCAGTTCCTTTCCTGTCTCTTTGAAATATCTTTCACGGCAAGAAGGGCAGAAACAGATATCCGGCCAAAACGGCATATCAAGAAATATTCCATCGAATTCATAATTCTGGCATAATTCCTGGAGGCTCTCACGGACATATTCCCGATACTCTGGATTGTTCGGACAGACAATACCGTACCTTCCTGTTCGGAAATTTGATAGATTTCTGTATTCCCTGAAGCATTTTCCATCCGCACAGACCATCCGCCATGATAAATGGTGTCCGTAAGCCCAGTTATCAAATATCTGCGAATAATATGCAACAACCCTGATTCCTTTTTCATGGCATTTCTGAACCATGTCTCCGAAGAAATCATATCCTTTCAGATTTTTATGCATCTCTCCGATTCTGGTTGGATAGTAACACAAGCCAGTATGCGGTTTTGCCTTGACCATTGCTGCTTGAATACCGGCATCTTTTAACGCATCCACATACTCTTCCGTATTCAGATGACTCAGGTAAACCGGATTGTCATCTGCTATGTGCATGTCCATCAGATTTCTTCTGTAATTTCCGTCTGTCCACATATGTCAGTTATCCTCTTTGTTGTCATGATTAAACACACTCATGTTTTCCTGTTCGATGTTTACCGTGTGTTCAATAAAATAACTTGGGCTGACGCCTAAATATCTCTTGAATGCCTTACTAAACACAAATATGTTCGAATATCCCAACTTCTGTGCGATCTCTGTAATATTCTCCTTTCCACTCAAAAGAAGTTTCTGTGCTTTCTCCATTCGCATCATAATTATGTACTGATGCAGCGATACCCCCAGACATGCACTGAAGCTCTTCGTAAGATAATTTGGGGAAACTCCAACATGAAATGCGATTTCGTCGTTGCTCAACTCTTCATTCACCGGTGCTGAATTCAGAAAATTGACCGTCTTTTCCACAAGCGCCCAAGCCTTTTTGTTTTTCAATTCGTCCATCTTTTCCGGCTCTGCAGAACGCAGTGTCATGGCTAGAATCATCCGGCAATACTGCTTGAGAAAATACTCTCTCCCTTCTCTGTGATCCATAAACTCCGCACGCATCAGCAGATATTGATGCATAAACTCCTGTCTCAATTCCTCACAGAAGTGAGAAATCACCGCCTCGTTCTTCATCAGAAGTTCCTTTTGCGGTACGATGTTCTCATCCTCGCTTCCGAGAATGTCGTGATTCGGAATAGCAGTTCTTCGCTTATCCTCATAGAAATCAAAGTGAAAAATATACTGCGTTAGAAGCTGCTGATCCCGCTGTATGATCATATGTGTGAGCAATGGAGGAAAAAGGATGACATCCCCGGCTGTCAGAGTATGGCTTACGCCTCCGATAATAAAATCCGCACTTCCTGAGACAAGATACGTGAAAACATGATCCAGGTCTCTCCACTTTCCAGTAAGACCATAGGTTTTCTTTACTCTCATCATCCGGATATAAGGATCGATGTCTCTGATTTCTTCGTAGGTCAACAATTTTCTCTCCTTATCCCTTGACTGCTCCTGCCATCATCCCCTGCATAATCTGGTTATAGAAGAAAAGATAAATCACCAGCACCGGAAATGTTGCCATCGCCAGGCCGGAAAGAAGCAATGTATAACTCTTCATGTACTGGGATGTGAAATACGTCAGCCCAATCTGGATGGTTTTCAGCTCCTCTTTGCTGATCAGAACCTGCGCAAACGCGAACTCATTCCATACATGCATGAAGGTCAGAATAACAACTGTTGAAATGATTGGCTTGCAGATCGGGAAAATAACCTTCCACATGGTCTGCCAGAGGGTTGCACCATCAATTGCCGCCGCATCTTCCAGTTCCGTGGAGAGTCCTTTCAAGTACCCGTCAATCAGAAAAACAGACGTCGGCAGTTCCATCATCACATATACCGGAATCAGTGAGACTCTTGTATTCAGAATTCCGATTTTTTTCTCCTGGATAAAAATTGGCACAATCAGTGCATAAATCGGAATCATCATCGACGCAAGAAGCAGTCCAAATATGATTCCTCTTCCCCTAAATCTAAATCTGGAGAGAAGATACCCCATAATAAATGAAATAAAGAGAACAAGGATCAGTGACACAATGCTGTTGTAAGCTGTATTGAATAAGAACATTCCAAAATGGGCTTTTTTGAACGCCTCCACATAGTTGCTAAACATCGGATGCCGTGGAAGAGACATAGGATTGACTGCAAACTCCTGGTCTGTCTTTAGCGAAGAGTACATAAGCCAGACCACCGGGTAGATACATGACAGCGACAAAAACATAATCGGGATATTTACAAGAAGATTCCATCCTGCATTCTTGGCTTTTTTCTTACTCATTCGTATATCTTCTTTCTCGTCATGACAAACTGCAATGTTCCGGCTATTGCAAATGCAAAAACCAGAATCGCTACGGCAATTGCAGCTCCCATTCCAAAGTTTCCATACCTGAATGTATATTCGTAGCAGTACATTGCCATCGATTCAGATGACCGTCCAGGGCCTCCGTTCGTAAGAGCCACCAGATGATCGTAAATCTTCATAGTTCCGGAAGCACACAGAATGATGCAGATCTTAAACGAGTCCCAAATCATGGGCAGCGTAATATAAATCGATTTTTTAAAGCCTGTGCATCCATCCAGTTCCGCACTTTCAAAAATTTCTTCAGGAATAGCTGCAACTGCACTTAGCATGATGACCATGTACAGTCCGATATATTGCCAGATTACAGGCACAGACACTGATCTCAGAACAATAGAAGGATCTCCCAGCCAGTTTTTAATCAATCCGGATTGCCCGGTCGCACGCAGGAGTGCATTGAGCAATCCATTGTCCCCATTGTAGATAAATCTCCATACATAACCGACAACAATCGGAGCCATTACAACCGGGAAGAAGATAACTGCCCGGTGAAATGTTTTAAAACGCAGCCGGCGAATCGTCATCAGGAAACAGATGATCAACGCGATTCCAACCTGCCCGATGGTACACACCAATGTCAAATATAAAGTATTGCCGACCACAAGCCAGAAATCTGCGGTCTTAAACAATTTGATATAATTTGCGAATCCGATAAATTTTGGTAAGCCGACTCCCTTCCACTTCGTCAGACTGTAATAAACAGAATTGGCCAACGGTCCGATCATTACAGAAACAAATGCAATAAAGGGAATCAGAACAAGTATGTATATGAAGATTTTCTGCTTCTTTGTTCTGATCTCTATCGTGTTCATCCCAACCTCCGAGAAAGGGCACATCCATGCATGGTTCTGCATCTACGTGCCCTTTTCAACCGACATTGATTACACTATCGGAATCTCTTTACATATTCTCTGTTCTTCCGTCCATCACATGTACGCAGATCTGATTTACATGTTCTTCTCATCGGCTTTCATCGAGAACATTCTGGCAGTCTTCTGCCATTTGCTCTGGCGTCATGGTTCCTGCGATCAACTGCTGTGTATCTGCATAAAGTGCACCTGATCCAATCTCTGCAGGAAGGGCACAGTCAAAGATTGTATGATTCTTCATTGTCTTTGCCAGATTATAATATTCTGCAAACAGTGGCTGCAGGCTGGACATATCAAAATCATCTGCTACCTTACCCGATGAGATAAATCCCTGATTCAATGCATCTCCCGCATAATCACCTGTTGTGACAGCCTTCAGGAATGCAAGTGCTGCAGTCAGATTGTCACCTTCGAGGTTCGCGCTGATCACATAATTCCATCCTGCTCCAGATGCGGTGTCTTCCTTGGTTCCTGGTTCGCCCTCAACCGCAGGCATCAGTCCGCAGTGCGTTGCAGAAAGAACATCGGCCGGTGCATTCTGAATCATCGTACCAATCGACCACGCACCATCAAAAAACATAGCTGCCTTCTTATTGTAGTACAGGGAGAACATCTCATCCTGATTGATGGCATTCATGTCTTCGTTGAAATACTGTGCAAGAGACTGGAAATCGGTCAGAGCCTTCACAAACTGATCGTCTGTAAATTTTGCTCCTTTATCCTGTGACAGCGAATCAAACCAATCCTGGTCAATGTAGCGGTATGCGAACGTGTTAAACACGGCTGACTCAGCAAGCCACTGGTCTTTGTTGCCCATGGCAATCGGGATATAACCTGCATCCTTGAGTTTCTTGCAATCTTTCTCCAACTCCGTAAAAGTCTCCGGCCATCCATCAATGCCCACTTCATCAAATATATCCTTATTGTATATTCCAATGCAGTTCGCCTGCATCTGGAACGGAACGCCCCATTCTGTACCATCAAATGTGCAGTCTGTAAATGCACCGTCAATATAGCTATCACGCCACTCCTGATCCTGATCGATCAGTTTATCTGCCGGCTGAATCAGTCCGCCGTCTGCGAATGTCGGAAGCATATCTCCTTTCGTTAACCACACATCCCCCAGCTCGTTACCAGCCATCTTCGTTGTAAGCTTTTCCTGGTAATTATCCGAATCAGTGAATTCGAAATCAATCTTGACATTCGGATTCTCTTCCATAAACTTGTTCGCTGCGTTCCAGAAAGCCTTAGACGTTCCGCCACCATCTTCCTCCATAAAGTGGAAGAGTGAGAACTCGCCCTTTAAATCACTCGTTGCCTCTCCCTCTGTTTCAGATGCAACTGCCGCAGGTGCGATCACCCCTACGATAAGGGTTGCTGTGAGAATCCCACTGACCATTTTCTTGTTCATATTTCCCCTCCTTTGTTTGTTTCTATTCGGCATTAATGCCAAACATAAATGATAGTTCTGTTTAGATATTCTATAATATTGTATCATATAGACTCATTATTTCTCTGTAATTCGTTATTTTACTCATAATATACTTTTAACAAACTCATTTGTACATGTCATGTTTACTCTTTATTTATCATTTTCTACTCTTTATTCTCTCCCGGTCAGGCAAAAAATAAGCACTTGCCATTGTTCGGCAAATGCTTTTTGTCCGCTGTTATTGCATTGTCATTTGTTCAAGCCATATTGGCTGGTCGCTTCTAACATAAATCACATCGATTGACTTTGTATTCATGCATCGACAGCCTCTTTCTATGTGTGCCTTTCAATCAGCTGATAATACCTGAATTATTCACCGCGATACGGTGATTACGGCTGAAATCTGCATAGTTACTATAGTTGCAAGATTTGTTGCTTACACTCGATAAGCGAATAGAAAAAGGACCTGACCTTGGTAAAATCAAGGTGTCGAATCAATCAATTACCAAGAGAAAGATGTCCTCTATGGCAATTCTGTTATGAAGTGACCATTGTCAAGGGGAGCCACAAGAAATTCTGTTTTCCC
>USJM01000061.1 GCA_900555005.1 uncultured Lachnospiraceae bacterium
TACTTCAAGTATGCGAATTTTGTTCTGAGAACGGTCAACAGTCTGTCTGGCTCGTCGATCCCGCTGCTTTCGCTCACACTTCCGATCGGCATATCCTTTTATACCTTTCAGACGATATCGTACGTCATCGATGTATATCGCGGAAATGCGGCTGTCCAGAAGAATGTCATCTCCTACGGCGCTTACGTCACGATGTTTCCGCAGCTGATCGCGGGGCCGATTGTTCAGTACAAGACGATCGATGCGCAGCTGAGGTCGCGGACGGAGAGCACACAGGAGTTTGCGGATGGCGTAAACCGCTTCATGATCGGGCTCGGGAAGAAGGTTCTTCTGGCGAACAACGCAGGCGTGCTCTGGGACAGCATCAAGGTGCAGGATCCGTCAGGGATTCCGACGCTGACAGCCTGGATCGGGATTGCCGCCTATACATTCCAGATCTACTACGATTTTTCCGGGTATTCGGACATGGCGATCGGGCTCGGCCATATGTTCGGGTTTCGTTTTCTGGAGAACTTTGAACACCCGTATGAGTCAAAGAGCGTGACGGAGTTCTGGAGAAGGTGGCACATCTCGCTTGGAACCTGGTTCCGTGAATACGTCTACATCCCGCTCGGAGGCAACCGGAAGGGAAAGTGGAAGCAGATCCGCAACATCATGATTGTCTGGCTTCTGACCGGAATCTGGCACGGGGCAGATTGGAATTTCATGATCTGGGGTGTCTACTACGGCGTGCTGCTGCTGTTTGAGAAGCTGCTTTTCGGGAAGTATCTGGAGAAGCTTCCGCCCGCTGTCCGGCACATCTACACGATGTTCTCGGTGATGATCGGCTGGTTCATCTTCTCCTTCAACGAAATCACCGGGAAGATGGGATATCTGAAGGCAATGTTTGTTCCGGCAGCGGGCTTTTTGTCAAAGGAAAGCATCTACCTTCTATATTCAAATGCGGTTCTGCTGGCGTGTCTGATTCTTGGCAGCACAGAGCTTCCGGAAAAGCTGGCAAAGCGGCTGCTTCGGCGCGTGGAGGGCAGCAGTGTCCTGACCCTGGTGCTTCGGATCGGATTCTACCTGGGCGTTTTTCTGCTCAGCGTCGCGTATCTGGTCGGGGCTCCTACAATCCGTTTTTATACTTCCGTTTCTGAAGAAAACAGATGCGGGAACACACGCTTGCGCAGCATCATTCCGGCGGACCATGTCCGGACTTGGGCCGGCACTGCCTGCGGGGCCTGGCTGCACGCTGGAGCCGGGCAGAAGATGCCCGGCAGTTTGGAGGTAGACTTACATGAAATTTCAGAAAGAGGCCGACTGGCATCCTTCCATGAACAGGACGGTTTCTGTCAATGTTACACTGATGTTCCTGGTCCTGATCTTCGGGATCGCGGCGGCAAGGGTGATCAAGCCGCAGAATGAGCGCTCCGAGACGGAGAACCGTTCGCTGGCGATGCGGCCCTCCTTCAGCATCGGCGCCCTTCTGTCCGGTCAGTTTGCAAAAGACTATGAGAGCTATTTGTCCGATCAGTTTATCGGCCGCGACGGGTGGATTACACTGAAGACGGACTTTGAGCTGGCAGCGGGAAAGAAGGATATCAGCGGGGTTTATTTCGCGAAAGACGGCTATCTGATTGAGAGTCATGAGGGAAGTTTTACAACCGACCAGGCGAAGGCCAATATCAGCCTGCTGGCTTCATTTGCAAAGAAGCAGTCGGAGACGCTTGGGAATGACCATGTGACCGTGATGATTGTGCCGAATGCCGTCGATATTTTAAGAGAGAAGCTTCCGGCCTTTGCACAGCCTTACGATGAGGAAGACTATATCAGTCAGGTGCGGGCAGCGCTTCCGGACGGCGTTTTCTTTGATACCGGAAAGATTCTGAGCGCGCATAAGGATGAGGAGATTTACTACCGCACCGATCATCACTGGAAAACGCTTGCGGCCTGGTACGTATATCAGGCGTGGGCAGAGGAGAAAGGGCTTTCCGTCGGAGCCTACAGCCCGGTCACGGTGACAGAGGATTTTGAGGGAACCATCTCGTCTAAACTTGGCATCCGGGGAAGGGCTGACAGTATCCAGCGCTATGACCCGGCCTCGGCAGAGGACTATTACCTGGTCTACAATCAGTCGGACGATGTGAGAAACAGCATCTACGATGATTCTTTCCTGGACAAGAAGGACAAATATTCCTATTTTTATGGCGGCAACTATGGATTGATCCAGTCGAAGATGCCGGAAAGCAGGACGGGACGCAGGCTCCTGATCATCAAGGACTCTTATGCGCATTGTTTTGCCCCGTTCACGTATGCGGACTTCGATGAGGTCGACCTGCTTGATCTGCGGTACTACAACGCAAGCCTGTCAGACCTGATTGCGTCCGGCGGCTATCAGATATTCTGTTTCTGCAGAATGCTTCCGGGTTCGCGGAAGAGACATCGTTTGCAAAGCTGGGAACCTGAATCGACGAAAGCACAGAACGCGGCCACAGGAAACAGGACGCGGATACAGGACAAAGGCACAGAACGCGGACACAGGACGAAACCCCAGAATACGGGTCGGCATCTCAAGGAGAGAAACATGAGTCAGTGTGATCACATCTTTATCAACATGTGCAGAGACATTCTGGAGAATGGCACGGATACGCGCGGCGAGAAGGTCCGGCCGCACTGGCCGGATGGAACGCCGGCCTACACGATCAAACAGTTTGGCATCTGCAACCGGTACGACCTCAGGAAAGAGTTCCCTGCGCTGACGCTGCGGCGGACGGCACTGAAGAGTGCCATGGATGAGATCCTGTGGATCTGGCAGAAAAAGTCGAACAACGTGCATGATCTCCACAGTCACATCTGGGATGAGTGGGCGGACGAGGACGGCTCCATCGGGAAGGCATACGGCTACCAGATGGGCGTGAAGCATGTCTATAAGGAAGGTTTGTTTGATCAGACAGACCGTGTGCTCTATGATCTCAGACACAATCCGTTCAGCAGGCGGATCCTGACGAACCTCTATGTGCATCAGGATCTCCATGAAATGAATCTCTATCCGTGCGCCTACAGCATGACGTTCAACGTCACGCAGGAGCGGGGAGACGGAAAGCTGGTGCTCAATGCCGTGCTGAACCAGCGGTCCAACGATGTCCTGACCGCGAACAACTGAACGTCGCACAGTATGCGCTTCTGCTGATGATGATCGCGCAGGTGTCGGACATGGTGCCGGGGGTTCTTGTACATATGATTGCGGATGCGCATATCTATGACCGCCATGTGCCGCTGATTCAGGAGCTGATCAGCAGAGAGCCCTATCCGGCGCCGAAGGTCTGGCTGAATCCGGAGGTCCGCGATTTTTATCAATTCACAACCGATGATCTCCATGTCGAGAACTACCAGTACCATGAGCAGATCCGGAACATCCCGGTTGCGATCTGAGGAGGAAAGGCTGTATGGATATGATTGTGGCAGTCGATTCAAACTGGGGGATCGGCTATGGCAACAAACTGCTTGTATCGATACCGGAAGATATGAAATTTTTCCGCAAAAAGACGATGAACCATGTGGTTGTGATGGGAAGGCGTACACTTGAGAGCTTTCCGGGCGGAAGACCTCTGAAGAACCGCACAAATATTGTCCTCACCCGGAATGAGGCTTTCAGGCCGGACGGGACAGTCGTTGTTCATGACATCGGGGAGCTGATGGCGTATCTTCACGGGAATTGCAGAGGACAGGAGGTCTTCTGTATCGGCGGGGAGAGCATCTACCGGCAGCTTCTCCCGTACACGGAGACCGTCTACGTGACGAGAATCGACAGAAGCTATCAGGCGGATGCCTATTTCCCGAATCTGGATGAGCGTCCTGATTTCATATGCGCGGAGAAAAGCGAGGAATATGCATATTTCGATCTGACGTACCATTTTTTGACATACAGAAGGACGAATCGGCCGAAAAGTGAGAAAGAACATGTTCAGATTCCGTAAAAAATGTTGTATATTGAAATCAACACGCAGATGAGATCGGATTTCTATTCGCATGGAGGAAGATGATGATATATACTGTGACGCTGAGCCCGACGCTGGATTATGTGGTCTCAGTTGATCATTTTCAGACGGGCGCTATTAACCGGACGCGATCGGAGGATGTCTTCCCCGGCGGAAAGGGTGTGAATGTATCGCTTGTCCTCAATGACCTTGGGAAACAGACTACTGCGATGGGGTTTATCGCAGGTTTTACAGGTGCCGAGATCAAGCGGCTGCTCCGGGTTGGCGGGGTAGAAAGCAATTTTATTCAGGTTGAACGGGGGATGTCCCGCATCAACATGAAGATTCGTTCCGATGAGGAGACGGCGATCAACGGGCAGGGGCCGGAGATCACGCAGGAGGATATCGGGACACTCTTCAGCAGGCTCCGCTTCTTAATTGATGGGGACACGATTGTCCTGGCCGGACATATCCCGCCGTCGCTTCCTTCTGATATGTACGAGCAGATCCTGGAATTTCTGAGAGGAAGGAATCTCCGCGTCATTGTCGATGCGGAGAAGGAGCTCCTGACGGGAACGCTGCGCTATCATCCATGGCTGATCAAGCCGAATGCGGAGGAACTTGGCGATATATTTGGCATACAGATTCACAGCCGCGAGGAGGCAGTGCCGTATGCGGCAAGACTGCAGGACATGGGAGCCCGCAATGTGCTTGTCTCTCTCGGGGGAGAAGGCGCTGTGCTTCTGACCGAGCAGGGCGAGATCTTCAGTTCAGATGCCCTCAAGGGAAAGGTGGTCAATACGGTCGGCGCTGGTGACTCTATGATCGCAGGATTTTTGGCCGGCTACCTGGATTCCGACGGCGATTATGAGATGGCCTTCAAGGAGGGACTGTGTGCGGGAGCTGCCAAGGCTTTCAATCTGACGATGACAACAAAGAAGGAAATCTGTTACCTGATGCGAACAACCGATTTTGATATCCAAAGGGAACATAAAAGATGAAATTTTGCCTCAATTTATCGGCAGAGCGGAACTGAGTGTGTTATACTGTGAAAGATAACAGATATCAGCGGCAATGATACACAAATTATGTAAATAATTCACATACAATTTGTGGATCAGGGGAAGCTGTCACGGGAGGCAGAAATATGAATATTGGTTTTATTGCTGACAGCAACAGAAAGGACCTGATTGAAAATTTTTGTGTGGCTTACAAGTCCATACTTTCAAAACATAATCTGTTCGCGACGGAGATGACTGGACGGCGGATCGAGCAGGCGACGAATCTGCATGTTCACAAGTTCCTTTCAGGTTCTGTCGGCGGGGAGAATCAGTTTATCGACAGAATCCAGAGAAATGACCTGGATCTGGTCATCTATTTTTATAATCCGATTGAGACAAGTCCCAACCAGCTCGATATTCTTTCGGTCACGCAGGCGTGTGACCGCTACAATATCCCGGTTGCAACAAACATAGCGACGGCAGAATCCATGATTCTGGCGATGGACCGGGGGGACTTTGACTGGCGTAATAACGTCAGACATGATGACTGACAGTAAAAGGAGTTTCAGATGAGAGTGATAGCCGGAAGCGCAAGGAGTCTTCCGCTCCGGACAGTGGCCGGGATGCAGACGCGGCCGACGACAGACCGGATCAAGGAGACATTGTTCAATATACTGGCGCCGCTTATCCCGGGCTGCAGATTTCTGGATCTGTATGCCGGTTCGGGGGCGATCGGGATCGGGGCGATCGGCAGAGGAGCTTCTGCTGCCGCATTTGTCGACAGCAGCAGGCAGGCGGTGACCGTCATTCGCGCAAACCTGAATTTCACACACCTTGCGGATAAGGGACGTGTGATCGCAGGAGATGTGGTCGGACAGTCATCGGGATGGACGGTGAGCATCCGTTCGGGGTGATCTTCATGGATCCGCCCTATAACCAGGGCCTTGAGATGGAGACGCTGCGCGCGCTTTCAGACAGCTCGATTGCGGATGAACAGACGCTGATCGTGGGGGAGGCATCGCAGGAGACCGATTTTTCGGAAGCGGAGACGCTCGGATACCGGATCGAGCGTGTGAAGGAATACGGGAAAAAGAGCAAACACGTCTTCCTGAAAAAGTGCGCGGCAGATCCTGCTGAATCAGGGGACTGATCCGGATACGGAACAGGGCAGGATACGAAACCTTCGGCTCAATGCAGAAAGCGGAACCGAAAGCGGTGCCGGAGATGATGAGGTGCACAGATGAGAAGAGTTGCGGTTTATCCGGGAAGCTTTGACCCGGTCACATATGGGCACCTGGACATTATCAGACGGTCCGCGGAGATGGTGGATGAGCTGATCGTGGCGGTGCTTGTGAATAAGGCAAAAACGCCATTGTTTTCTGTTCAGGAACGTGTTAAGATGTTACAGATTGTGACAAGTGACATCAGCAATGTCCGGGTTAAATCATTTTCAGGCTTGTCGGTCGAGTTCGCGAAGGAAGAGGGAGCGGAATTTCTCGTTCGCGGACTGCGGGCAATCACGGATTTTGAATATGAGCTGCAGATGGCACAGACCAACCGGATCATGGATCCGACAATCGATACCATCTTTCTGACAACCAGCCTTCAGTATGCATACCTGAGTTCTACGACCGTACGGGAAGTGGCCTCCTACGGGGGCGATATCTCCAGGTTCGTGCCGTCACCTGTGGAGAAGGCCGTGAAGGAAAAGTATGGACTGATTTCTTTTAAGGAGAGTATAGAAGATGGCCAGCAGAATTGAACAGATCATTGAAGAGATTGAAGAATATATTGACGGCTGCAAGTTTCAGGCGCTGTCATCCACAAAGATTGTCGTCAACAAGGAAGAGCTCGAGGAGATGCTTCGTGAGCTCCGCATGAAGACGCCTGATGAGATCAAGCGGTACCAGAAGATTATCAGCAACAAGGACGCCATCCTTGCAGACGCACAGCAGAAGGCAGACACGATCATCGCGGATGCGCAGGCGAAGGCAGACAAAATTGTCAGCGAGAGTGAAGTGATGCAGAAGGCGCTGGAGCAGTCCAACCGCCTGATCGAGCAGACCAACCAGCAGGCGCAGGAGATTGTGGACAAGGCAACAACCGATGCCAACAATATCCGCGTGAGCGCGATTGCCTACACGGACGAGATGCTCGACAATCTTGAGAAGATCATGGGGCATACGCTGGACTCAGCCGGGACGCGGTACAATAACTTCATCAATTCCATTCAGTCCTGCTATGACATTGTCACGAAGAACCGCAGGGAGCTTTCCCCGCAGCTTGCGCCATCCAGCTATCAGACGAAGCCGGATGTCAGTGAGGAGAATACGGACGAAGACAAAGCAGCTGATTCGGGAGAAAACAAAGAGCAAGATGAGGAGTGACCGGCAGGCTGCTCTTCTTCGGAGACAGGAAGATGACGAGGCATCTGTCGGAAGACAGATGCCTCTTGTTGTAAAGGGGGATCGCGCACCATCGAGTGCTGAGCACGAGATGACGGCGGCGGTTCTGAACCGGGCAGGGAAGAGTGAACCGGTCATACTCGATGAAAGGCGAGCCATGTGACAGCCACGCAGGAAAGGTGAAGGCGGTGCAGCAGAACGAAAGCATGATGAGACTTGACAGGTTCTTATCCGGAGAGTCGGAGATGACCAGAAGCGAAGTGAAGAAAAAAATCAAGGGCGGTCTTGTAGAGGTCAACGGCATAACAGCTGTCCGGCCGGAGCAGAAGATCAATCCTTCCTCCGATGAGATCCGGATCGGCGGGAAACAGGTGAAGGCTGCAGGGATGGTATACCTGATGCTGAATAAGCCGCAGGGAGTCCTGTCCGTGACAGAGGACAGGAGGGCCCGGACAGTGCTCGACCTGATCGCACAGCCCTATGCCCGGAAGCTGTTTCCGGCGGGGCGCCTCGATAAAGATACAGAAGGACTGCTTCTTCTGACAAACGACGGCATGCTGGTACACAGGCTGATCTCACCGTCCAGACATGTCTGGAAGATATATTTCGCTGTTGTGGACGGAGAGATGACGAAGACGCATGAGGACGCATTCCTTGGCGGGATAGAGATCGGCGAAAAGCATCCGACCCTTCCGGCGGTCATGAGGCGGCTTTCAATCGACGGGGATTTTCTCTGGAGAATGGAGAGCGAACGCGGCGAAGGCGTGGCGCAGAGCGAGCCGGAGCGTCTTCCGTCCGGGCTGACGCGCCGTATGCGGCAGATTTGCTCGGAAAGTCTGACGCTGGGGGACTATTCCCGCTGCGGAGAAGGCCAGAGCCTCTGTGCGGTTGCTCTCAGGGAGGGCAAGTTCCACCAGGTGAAGCGGATGTTTGAGGCAGTCGGCGGGAAGGTTGTCTTCCTGAAGAGACTGGCGATGGGAAGTCTGACGCTCGACAGAGATCTTGCGCCCGGCGCCTTCAGGCCGCTGACAGCCCGGGAACTCAGAGAACTGGAAGAGGAGACAAAAACAGTCAGGTTGGAGGAGCCGTGAAGAAGGCAGACAGCAGGATTCTTACGAACAAGAGCGCAGCTTTGTTTGATCTGGACGGGACGCTGGTGGATTCCATGTGGATGTGGACAGACATCGATCTCGAATATTTGTCACGGTTCTCAGGGGCTGAGGACTGTGATATCCGGGCGCTGCAGAGAGACATTGAGGGATTCAGTATGCCGGAGACCGCGGAACTTTTCAAAACGAGGTTCCGGATTCCGGACTCACTGGAACAGATGCAGGAGGACTGGAACCAGATGGCGTATGAGCGATACAGGACGAAGGTTCCGCTCAAGGCCGGGGCCAGGCAGCTGCTGGAGACCATGCGCAGGAAGGGCATGAAGCTTGCAGTCTGCACCAGCAATTCAAGGAGGCTTGCGGAGACAGCCCTTCAGGCTAATGATATTCTCGGACTGTTCGATCGGATTCTGACAGCAGACGAAGTCGGAAAAGGAAAACCAAGCCCGGACATCTATCTGGAAGCGGCAAGGCAAATCGGCACAGTCCCCGCCAGGTCCATCGTTTTTGAAGATGTTATAAGCGGTGCAATTGCCGGAAAACGGGCCGGGATGACCGTCTGCGGCGTGGCAGACGCATACTCGGAGGACCGGCGGATGGAACTGGTGGAAAACTGCGACTACTTCATCGAAGATTTCCGGGAGCTTCTTTGACATAGCGGGATGAACAAGGGAAGCATGGCGAACATGCAGGAATGGGCCAGGAACATATGTCTGGCAGGCATCCAGTCAGATATGGAATCGATAGGAAGGAGCGGCCATGAACCAGCGCCTGGACAGCAGAATCAGGGAAAATCCAGAAGTCAGAACAAAGAAGCAGGCTGGCAGCGGGAA
>USJM01000062.1 GCA_900555005.1 uncultured Lachnospiraceae bacterium
CACGATGTTGGCATACAGCCGGATCGGCTTGCCGTCGGTGGTAACGGACTCCTGACCGATCATGGCACGGTACTGGCTGCGGTTTTCCAGCAGCGAGGTTCGGCGCATCAGCAGACGGCGCTCTGTCTCCCTGTCAGGGTCAATGTACAGCGTCCCGCTCTCAGCGTCTACAATTGCCGGATGCCCGTCCCACTCCTCCCGGACAGGAATTCCGCTGACAGCCGGGATATCCAGCCCCCGGGCCAGGATGGCGGCATGGGAAAGAGGAGAGCCTTCCCGTGTGATGAAGGCCAGCACAAGCCTGCGGTCCAGCTGGAGGGTATCGGAAGGAAGCAGATCCATGGCGGTAATCAGGGAGGGCTCTGCCAGCTTCTGGTTCTTTCCGGCCCCCTTCAGGAGGCGGATGAGACGCTGGATGACATCCAGAAGGTCGGCGCTTCTGGCACTGAAATGTCGCTTCCCATGGATGAAAACAGATCGGTGTATTTCCGGGCGATCGTAAAGACAGCATACTCCGCATTCGCCTTTTCGCTGCGGATGAGATCAATGATACCGCGGTTCAGTTCACTGTCGGAGAGAAGCTGTGCCTGCGCCTCGAATATCGCGGCGTTCTCAGTGCCAATCGCATCCGCTGCCTGCTGCTTCAGGCACATCAGCTCCTTTTCTGCTGTCTCGCGCGCAGAAAGATAGCGGTTGACTTCCGCATCCACATCTGCGACAGCTTTTTTCTTTTCCACATGGAGCCCGCGCTCCAGAATGTGAATCTTCCCGGCAGCGATTCCGCTGTGCAGGATCTTTCCCCGATAGATTTCCATGAAAGCTCCCAGATAACAAGTTTATGATGTTTGCGGTCAGACCGGGAACGGGACATCCATTTCCCGGTATTCCCAGGACTGGCAGGATCGAAGACCGTATTCCGCGTTCACCATCCGGACTTTTGAATCCTTATGATTGGGATAATAGCGGGTTGTCATGACGTGTTCCCCGTCATTGATGAAAATTTCGATGATGCTGGAATCCACCAGAATCCTCAGATTCCGGAGTGCACCGACCTTTGCCCGCCGAAGCTTCCGGCCGCCGGACGCTTTCGCTGCTGCTTCTGCGATGTCCTCTCTGCCTACAAGGCTGTCGGCAGCCAGAACTGCTCCTTCCGCCTGAGCTGCTGCCGCGGCTCTTGCGGAAAGCTTCCTTACACCGGATTCAAGGGAGAGCGTGACAATCCCCTCCTCGTACTGCAGCGTTACAACATTCGGCTGGAGCAGGCTTCCGATCCGCACACGCACGCTGCCGTCTCCGTCCCCGATCATCAGCTCTCCGGTGCCGTTTTCATAGCTGACCGGTTCCCCGTTCATCGGCGCAAGCCGGGTCTGCCGGAGTGCAAGGATCTCATCGACCGGCCTTTGCAGGATCCTGCCGTTCCGGACACTCAACTGGCGCGGGATGGTCAGAAGTCCCTGCCAGCCCTCTTTATCCGTTGTGAGATTGGTATAGGAGGCATCTGGCATCCCCGCCCAGGCAAGCAGAATTCTGCGCCCGGCTGCATCCTCGAATGTCTGCGGCGCATAGAAATCAAAGCCCTGATCCCACTCGTGGAAGCTCTCTCTTCGAACCAGCTGGCCGCCACGTGTCTCTCCTTCCACGAAAAAGTAGCCGGCGGAATAGTGGTTCTGAAAGTGGTAGTCCTCCTGATCCAGCCCCTGCGGGCACACGGACAGCACGGTTCTGCTGTCAAGATGAAAGTAGTCCGGACATTCCCACTGATACCCGAAACCTTCCGGTATGTAGTACTCCTTCAGGTAGTCCCAGTGGATCCGGTCTTTACTGGTATAAACAAGGGCACAGCCGTTCCCAGGCCGGCTCCTGTGACTCTTACGGACTTCGTCTGTGCAGGATTCCGATCCAACCGATTTCGCAGCGCATGAAGACACCGCTGCAGCATCATCCAGCGGACTGTCCTTCATCCCGGCAGCCAGCACCATATAGTACCGGTCATTCTCTTTCCAGACGTTCGGATCCCGGATCATCAGTGTCAGGTTATCCGGGTAATCCGATTCGAGAGCAGAAGCGTTTTGCGGCTGAAGTCCCGGCCGTCCTCTGAGCAGATCAGAAGCTGATTGGATATCCGGTTTTCGTTGTCCGGACATTCGCCCGGTGCACACCGGATGATGCCACTGTAGAACAGGTTCATGCCGTGTTCATCGACGAGGGCAGAACCTGGATAGACACCGTCCCTCTCGTATTCGCCTGCAGCAATCGCTATTCCTTCATACTTCATCTCCGTCAGCGAGCGGCCCTGAAAATGTCCCCAGACTTTCGTGGACCTGCCGGTCGGATCACCTGGTGTGTACAAGAAAAAGATATGGTAGATGCCGTTCATCTGACACAGACCGACAGGGTCTGACATCCAGCCGTCCGGAGGAGAGAGGTGAAATCCCGGTCTCCAGGAGTCAAGAAAATAGTTCATCGATTTCCCTCTGTCAATGCATTCGATTTGTTTCGCATTCTTTATTGGATATGAGTGTCAAAAGTACTTTTGACACTGTAATCATTATAGAAAAGATGGAAAAACTTGTAAATTTGCAGATGAACTTTTTTTTAAGAGAGCTTCCGATGGGCACTTTCGGGCCTGAAACAACATCATGTGTAGTATACACATCACTACGGGCAGATGTGGTAGAAAAAGGAGTATTAAAAGTGCACAAAACAGTGACTGCAAACAGATGTTCTCCGTTGCAGAATGCACTAGGATGCTTTAAACTAAGAGCCGTAGTGGTAGAAAGTGGTGAAATGTGGTGCTTAAGGGAGGAAATATGGAAAAAATCCATCTTTCCCGCGCTTCATTTCCGGGTGAGGAATTCGGATGTTCTATGGTGCAAATTATAACACCCTGGATGCAAAGGGCAGACTGATCATCCCGAAACAGTTCCGTGAACAGCTCGGTGAGTCGTTCATGATGACGAAGGGACTGGATGGGTGTCTCTATGTCTTCCCGATGAGCGAGTGGAATTCCTTCGAAGAGAAACTGGCCGCACTGCCACTTACAAACAAAAACGCCAGAGCAGTTGTCAGGCATTTTGCTGCAGGCGCGACACTCTGTGAGATGGATAAGCAGGGGAGAATTCTTGTGCCGGAAGTGCTCAGGGATTTTGCTCATCTTCAGAGAGACGTTGTCGTGGAAGGCTCTATGAAACGGATTGAGATCTGGTCAAAGGAGCAGTACGACAGGCAGGCAGAAGAGGACAACATCGACGAGTCCATGGAGGCGCTGGACGGTCTGGACCTTTGTCTGTAAGACTCATCGCCGGATTAAGGGCCCGGCACAGGAGGATGAAAGATGGAGTTTCAGCATAAGCCGGTCATGTTGAATGAGGTGATCGACAGTCTGAAGATCAGGCCTGAAGGGACATATGTGGACGGAACGCTTGGCGGAGCGGGGCATTCCAGTCAGATCGCGAGGAGGCTTTCCGGGGAGGGAAGGCTGTTTGGATTCGACCAGGATGCCGCAGCAATCGAGGCCGCGACAAGGCGCCTCGAACCATATAAAGACAGAGTCTCGATCATCCGAAGCAATTACTCGGAGATGAGAGAGAGGCTGTCAGAGCTTGGTGTAAGATCGGCAGACGGAATTCTTCTGGATCTGGGCGTATCTTCCTATCAGCTCGATGATGCGCAGCGTGGTTTCAGCTACCGGGCAGATGCACCGCTGGACATGAGGATGGATCAGCGGCAGAAGCTTTCGGCAAGGGAAGTCGTGAACGGTTATTCCATCGAGGAACTGACCAGAGTCATAAGGGAGTATGGCGAGGAACGGTTTGCAAGGAATATTGCAAAGCACATCACAGCGGAGCGGGAGAAAAAACCAATTGAAACGACTGGGGAGTTGATTTCCATTATAAAGGCTGCCATTCCTGCGAAAGCAAGGGAGGGCGGCGGACACCCGGCCAAAAGAACCTTCCAGGCAATCCGCATCGAGGTCAACAGGGAACTGGACGTTCTCAGCGATTCCCTTGACGGGATGATTGACCTTCTTGCAGACGGCGGAAGAATCTGCGTCATCACATTTCATTCGCTGGAGGACCGAATTGTGAAAGAGGCTTTCAGGCGGAATGAAAATCCCTGCACCTGCCCGCCGGAATTTCCGGTCTGCGTGTGCGGAAAGAAATCCAAGGGACATGTGATAACCAGAAAACCGATCATCCCTTCGGAGGAGGAAACTGAAGAGAACCCAAGATCAAAGAGCGCAAAGCTGCGTGTCTTTGAACGGACAATCATCTGAAAGAATACGGCGGTCTTTCGCTTCTGCGGGGAGAATGGCAGGGCAAGGCAGGGACCGGAAATCATCTGGGGAGACTGAATTTCGCTTCCCGGACCGCTGATTTCAGAAAGATGAACAATGCAGGATGGAAAAATCATGGCGAAGACAAAGTCAGGAAACATTGCACAATTTGAAAGAAGCAGAGGGCAGCGCTATACTGAGTATGCAGAAGGCAATACGGTCCGGAAGGCGGCTGTGATCCCGGCAGATGAAAGAGAAGTGTACGGGGTCAGTCAGCAGGTCATTCGAAATCGTGAACGTGCACGGCATATGGACATGCGGTATGTCTTGTTTCTTTCAGTTTGTGCCGTGGCGACGGTCATGATCTGCATCTATTTCCTGAAGCAGCAGACAATCTGCACATATAACCAGAAACAGGTGACAGAGCTGACAACGAAGCTCAACAACCTGAAAATCGAGAATGATACAACGTACAATGAGATTGTTTCGGGTGTTGATCTGCAGAAGCTGAAGCAGCGGGCGATCGACGACCTCGGAATGACATATCCGAGTCAGAGTCAGATTGTCCCATATCAGAGCCCGGACAGCGATTATGTCAAGCAGTATGGAGAGATTCCTTCCAAATAACAGGGGAGACAGAAACGTTTGACTTCCACAGGAAACAGGAAACATAAAAAGGAAAAGAGATTTACAAGAGGAATGCAAAGGAGGCTGACAGCCGCATTTGCATTCGTTTTGTTATGTATCGTATTTCTTCTGATACGGATCGCTGTGGTGAACGCTTCGAAGGGAAACAAGTACGCCAAGCAGGTCCTTTCTCAGCAGACCTACAGCTCCAGAACCATCCCGGCAAGACGTGGCGAGATTGTGGACGCGAACGGGATTGTCATGGCTCGGAGCGAGAGACGGTACAATGTTGTGCTCGACTGCTATGCGATCAATCAGGATGAGGATTATATCGAACCGACCATCCGGGCGGTATCGAAGGAATTCGGTGTGGACGAGGATAAGGTCCGGAAGATTGTGACTTCGGACGCGACGAAGGATTCCCGGTACCAGGTCCTTGTGCAGAAGGTTACGAAAGACCAGAAAAATACCTTTGAGGCGTACAGAGCCGGAAAGGACCTCGAGGAAACGGAGAAAAGCGGCGGCAAGTCCGATAAAGTTCTCCAGGCAGAGAAGGATGAGCGTGCAGATATCCAGGGAGTCTGGTTCGAGGAAGTATACCAGAGAACCTACCCGTTCGGAACGCTTGCAGCGAATGTTGTCGGGTTTTCCAATGACATCGGCGATGGCGTGACCGGGATCGAGAACTACTACAATAAAACGCTGACCGGAACCGACGGCAGACAGTTCGGGTATCTGGACAGCAGCTCCGGGGTTGAGCAGTCCACGGTTGAACCGGACAATGGGAAAACGGTTCAGATGACGCTGGACATGAACATCCAGCAGGCTGTCCAGGATCAGATCGATGCGTTTGACAAGGAATACGGAACGAAAGATTCGGACGGGAAAGGCGCAAAGAACGTCGGTGTGATCGTCATGGATCCCAACTCCGGCAGCATTCTGGCAATGGCATCCAACCATGAGTATGACCTCAGCGATCCATACGGGGATTATACGCAGGACGAAATTAAAAAGATGGGCAATGATGCCTATGTGGAGGCGCTGAATAAAAGCTGGGAGAATTTCTGTGTGTCCCAGAGCTACGAGCCGGGATCGGTTGTCAAGCCGATTACCGTTGCCTCTGCGCTTGAGGAAGGGGTGGTCCATGACGGGGACCATTTTTACTGCGGCGGTTCTCTGTTCATCACAGACACGAAGATTAACTGTGACAACATCTATGGACACGGGGACGAGACACTGGAGTATGCCATCGTCAATTCCTGCAATGTCGCACTGATGGAGGTCGGCGCCAAGCTGGGTGTAAAGAATTTTATCCGGTATGAGAAGGCATTCGGCTTCGGAAGCCAGACGGGTATCGACCTGCCGAATGAGAACGCCGGCGTGATCTACACGAGAATACGATGCACGAGGTTGAGCTGGCAACCTGTTCCTTCGGACAGGGATTTACAGTCAACATGGTGCAGGAGGCGGCTGCCTTCAGCGCAGCAATCAACGGAGGGTATTACTACCAGCCGCATGTGGTTGGAGCGATCCTGAACGCGGACGGAACGACATCCAGCACGGTGGAGCCGCTTGTGCTCCGCCAGCCGGCGCCGCTGGTCCCCCCCCAGCCGGTATCTCAGGAAGTTTCCCGCTACATCAGACGTTATATCCAGACGGCTGTGGAGCAGGGTACCGGAAAGAAGTCGAGGGTACCTGGATATCTGACAGGCGGCAAGACCGGTACGGCAGAGAAGATCGACCCGGAGACCGGGAAGCGGGCAAAGGGAAAATACCTGGTTTCCTTTATCGGAGCGGCGCCGATCGATGATCCGAAGGTGGTCATCTACGTTGTTATCGATGAGCCGAATGTAGAGGAGCAGGCAGACTCTTCCTATCCGCAGACGCTGTTCCGCAAGATCGCTACGCAGGTGTTCCCGTATATGGGGATTTATCCGACAGAGCCCGTCACAGATCAGCTTCTGCAGGAACTGGGCATCACGAAGGATGAGACGGTCGAAAATGAAACCAGGAGCGCGACCTTCCAGTGCTTTGGAGCAGATGGGAAGCTGTACAATGACGCGGCAGTCAATGCCAAGGGCGAGGTTGTGGACAGCAGCGGGAATGTGATTGATGGCGTGACGGTGAACCAGGATGCAGGGACTGTGACGGATGCGAAGGGGAATGTGATTGAGGTTGATCTGTCCGCTCTGAAGAACAAGTCGGATTCACAGCTGCCGGCAGACAATCCTGATATCGCAAGCCCGCCGGAAGAGGAGCAGGATGACAAGAAGTCTGATTCGACCTGGAGCGGGGCAGAGGTGTCGGATCAGGCGAAGGAGCAGGCCGGGGACGTGACGATCGCCGGAGCAGGAGGAAACTGAGATGACGATTAGTCTGGATACCATACTGGCGGTATTTCTTTCATTTATGATAACGGCTGTACTGTGCCCGATTCTGATTCCGTTTCTGATCAGACTGAAGGTCGGACAGACCGAGCGGGTTGAGGGTGTTCAGAGTCATCTCAAGAAGGCCGGAACACCGACGATGGGCGGCATCGCAATTCTGACATCGGTCATCCTGACCTCGCTGATCTTTGCCTCCCGCTATCCGAGGATTATTCCGATTCTGATTCTGACAGCAGGGTTCGGAGTCATCGGATTTCTCGATGACTACCTGAAGGTTGTGAAGAGAAAATCAGACGGACTTCTTCCGAAGCAGAAGATGGCGTTTCAGATTGTTGTGACAACCATCTTTGTGATCTTTCTCTGGGTAAGGGAGCCGGAATGCTTCGATTTCCTGATTCCGTTCACGGAAGGAAAAGTTATATCGGGGATGGGAGTGCGGATTTTTGGAACCATTCTTTCCTACCTCGCAATCATCGGAACCGTGAACGGGGTGAATTTCACCGACGGCCTGGATGGACTTTCTTCCTCTGTGACGGCAGCGGTTGCAGTTTTCTTCACCTATGCATCCATGACGCTCGGAGGAAATATCGAGCCGATTACGGCGGCAACATTCGGCGCGCTGCTGGGCTTTTTGCTCTATAATGTTCATCCCGCAAAGGTCTTTATGGGGGATACCGGATCCCTGGCACTGGGCGGTTTTGTGTCCGGGTGTGCATATACGATGAAGATGCCGATTTTTATCCTGATTGTCGGGCTGATTTATCTTGTGGAAGTGCTTTCCGTCATCATTCAGGTGACCTACTTCCGGAAGACCGGCGGAAAACGTTTTTTCCGGATGGCACCGATTCACCATCATTTTGAACTCAGCGGATGGTCGGAAACCAGGGTTGTCGGCGTGTTTACAATTGTAACCATCCTGCTTTGTCTTCTGGCAAGCATTCGTCTGTAATGATCCGGGGATGGAATGTACAGGCGTCCTGAAAGAGCACAGGATACAGAAATCCGAGCCGGATTGAACAGGAAGCATCAGGCGGAAGACAGAATGCATCGGGAGGGGTCAGATGCCGCAGAGCGGCAGAGGAGAAATTGTGAGACAGGATTTGAAGGACAAGAATGTACTGGTTGTCGGGGCCGGGAAGAGCGGGATTGGCTCTGTCGGGCTGCTCCTGAACATCGGTGCCAGACCGATACTGTATGATGGCAACGAGAAACTGGATGAAGCAGGAGTCAGAGCATCCTTGCCGAAGGAGGCGGAAGTCCCGATTGTGCTCGGAACGCTTTCTGATGAACAGATCGGGAGGCTGGATCTGTGCGTCATGAGCCCGGGGGTGCCGACAGATATACCGCCTGTCTGCCGCATCCGGGAGGCAGGTATCCCGATCTGGGGAGAGATCGAGCTGGCGTACCGCTGCTCAGAGGGAACTGTCATGGCCGTCACGGGAACCAACGGGAAAACGACGACGGTCTCGCTTCTCGGAGAAATCATGAAGCATCACCTGGGCGCGCAGCATGTGTTTGTGGTAGGCAACATCGGGAACCCCTATACGGATGCCGCCCTCAGGACAGACGCTTCTTCGGTCTGCGTGGCAGAGGTCAGCTCCTTTCAGCTCGAGACAATTGAACGGTTCCACCCGCACATCGCCGCGATTACGAACATCACGCCCGATCATTTAAACCGCCATCATACGATGGAGGAATATATACGGGTGAAGGAACGGATCGCTGAGAATCAGACACCGGACGATGTCCTGATCCTGAATTATGAGGACGATGTTCTGCGCGCATTTGGAGAATCCGTGAAAGACCGTGTGAAGGTCCGGTATTTTTCGAGCAGACGCACGCTTGAGGATGGCATGTATCTGGATGGAGATGTTCTGAAGCTTGCGGACCGAAAGAGCGGCAGGACGCAGGACGTGATAAATGTTCATGAGCTGAGGCTGCTCGGCACGCACAATTACGAAAATGCTGCTGCAGCGTCTCTCTCGGCGCTCG
>USJM01000063.1 GCA_900555005.1 uncultured Lachnospiraceae bacterium
GCGAAAACGGTGAGGGCAGGTTTTTCCCGCAGAAGGTCGCCGTGATCGGGGCAGGTCCAGCCGGGATGTCGGCTGCCTACTTTCTCAGAAGGGAGGGCTATCCGGTCACCGTCTTTGAAAAGGAGAAGGCGCCGGGCGGCATGCTGACCTATGGCATTCCGAGCTTCCGCCTGGAAAAGGATGTGCTGAATGCGGAGATCGATGTGCTGCGTCAGATGGGCGTGAAGTTTGAGTGCGGCGTGGAGGTCGGAAAGGATACGACGATCCAGAAACTCCGGGAGGAAGGCTACAAGGCATTCTTCCTGGCCATCGGGATGCAGGGCGGCAGAAAAACCGGTGTGCCGGGCGAGGATGCGGAAGGCGTCGAGACCGGCGTCGATTTTCTCAGAAGAATCAATCATGACCATTCCATCCGTCTGCCGGGACGCACGGTGGTCATCGGCGGCGGCAATGTCGCGGTCGATGTCGCGCGGACGGCTGTCCGCGCCGGTTCTGACAAGGTGACGATGCTCTGCCTCGAGGCGCCGGACGAGATGCGGGCGTCCAGAGAAGAAGTCGAGGAAGCCAGATCGGAAGGAATCGATGTGAAGAACAGCTGGGGACCGAAGGAAATCCTGGTGAAGGACGGCAAGGTCTGCGGCATTACGTTCAAAAAGTGCACATCCGTCTTTGACAGCCAGAAGCATTTCAATCCGTCCTATGACGAAAGCGAGACCATCACGCTCGAGTGCGAGAACGTGCTGCTCTCAATCGGACAGTCGGTGATCTGGGGGGATCTGCTGAAGGGTACCAGAGTGGAGCTGAACGGAAATGGGACCGCAAAGGCGGACAGGGTGACGCTTCAGACGGCGGAGCCGGATATCTTTGTAGGCGGCGACGTGTACCACGGTGCGCGGTTTGCGATCGACGCGATCGCGGACGGCCGCGAGGGGATGGTGTCCATCAACCGGTTTGTCCATCCGGGTCAGTCTCTCACAATCAACCGCGACCTGCGGGAATTCATCGAGCTTGACCGGGACGATATCGAGGTGGAAGGCTTCGACAATGCGAAGCGTCAGATTCCGGGGCACAAGGCCGGCGTCGCAACGCAGACCTTCGAGGATCTGAGGATCCCGCTGACGGAAGAGCAGGTGAAGACAGAGGCGGCAAGATGTCTCGGATGCGGCGCAACGACGGTCGATGACAATCGGTGCATCGGCTGCGGCCTTGCACGACAAAGTGCGGCTTCGACGCAATTCATCTGACGAGGGATGTGCCGGAAGCCTCCGATATGTACAGGGCCGAGCAGAAGTTCGGACCGATTGGAAAGTACGCCATCTCAAGAGGCGTGAAGATCGTCCGCTCGAAGCTGAGGAAGGATTAAAGGGATAAGCAGAACAGACGCCCGCCTGCCGGAAGGCAGGGCGGGCGCTTTTTGAAGATCATTTCTGCGCTTGTGTGAAAAGGCAGAAGACCTGCCAGAGAGCTCAGCGGCGGACTTCAAGCTGCGCCTTCAGCCAGCCTGTCCACTGATCAAAGCCTTCTCCGGTCCTGGCAGAGAGGAAGAAGACCTTCGCGTTCGGATTCAGCGCGTGGATCCGGGCCGTCACGGCCTCATCGTCAAATGCGAAAAACTTCTTTGTGTCGGTTTTGTTGATCAGTACAACCTGGCAGACCTGGAACATCAGCGGATACTTGAGGGGTTTGTCATCGCCCTCGGGAACGGAGAGAATTTCAACGTTGACACTGGCGCCGGTGTCATTCTCTGCCGGGCAGACGAGGTTCCCGACATTCTCCAGAAAGATCAGATCGAAATCCTTCGATGAAAATTCGGAGAGTGCCTGCTTTGTCATGGCGGCGTCCATCGCGCATTCGCCGCCGGTGTGCACCTGGATGGAAGGAATGCCTTCGCGTTCCATCTTCTCGGCGTCGATGGCATAGTCGATGTCCGCTTCCATGCACCGATCCGGTACTGCTCCTTCAGCTCCCGGATGGTTCGCAGCAGGACAGATGTCTTTCCGGCGCCCGGGGATGCCATGATGTTGACCAGAAAGGTCCGGTCGGCCTGGTTCTGACGGCGGATTTCATCCGCAATTCTGTTATTTTCATCGAAGATGCCCGTATGGACATCGATTACCCGAACCTTGCTCATGACTGTTCTGTTCCCTCCTTTTGCGCCTGCATCTGCACAGCCAGCCAGCTGCAGAAGGCATCAAAGCCTTCCCCGGTCGCGGCGCTGACTGGGAAGACCGGGACGGATGGCTTCCTGAGATGGATGTTTGCCTTCACCTGATCCAGGCTGAAGTCGAAGCACTCCATCGCATCGATCTTGTTGATCAGAACTGCATCCGCTTTTTCAAACATCAGCGGATATTTCAGCGGCTTGTCGTCTCCCTCCGGAACGGACAGGATGACAACGTTGAGATCCGCGCCGGTATCGAACTCTGCCGGGCAGACCAGGTTGCCGACGTTCTCGAGGAAGATCAGATCAAGCTTTTCCGACCCGATCGCGGAGAGCCCCTGGCGCGACATATCTGCGTCAAGGTGGCACATGCCGCCTGTATGGATCTGGATTGCGTCAACCCCGGATGAGGCAATCGTCCTCGCATCGACATCGCTGTCGATGTCCGCTTCCATGACTCCGATTCTGAAACGGTCTTTCATCCTTGCGATGACTTGCTTCAGGCTGGAAGTCTTCCCGGAACCGGGGGAGGACATAAGATTGACGTAATAGGTTCCCTGCTGCCTCATTTCCCCGCGGAGCCTGTCCGCGTCCCTGTCATTGTCGGCGAGAAGACTCTCTTTCGCCTCGATGATCTTTACTTTATCCATCTGTAAAACTCCTTTGAAAGTCTTTTGAACGATTTCCTGAATGATCTGCCGAAGCCGGATTCAGCTGTCCGCCTCGATCTGCTTGATGATGTACTCGTTTCCCTGGATGAGGACGGTGTCCCAGCTTCCGCAGTGCGGACACTGCCGTCCGCTTTGGACGGTGCTGTAGCGCTGTCCGCAGTTTTTGCACAGCGTGACGGCGGGAATCTGTTCATAGATCAGGCGGCTGCCCTTCAGAAGGGAGCTTTTATCGGAAACCCAGCCCCAGAGGTCGGACATATAGTCGAAGATGACGCCGGTCACCTCCCCGATCTGAAGTGTGACGCTTCCGATATGGCGGATGTCTTCCTGCGCCGCGATTTTTTCCACCTCGTCCGCCACATGGTAGACGATTCCCATTTCATGCATATTCGGATTCTCCTGCCTGCCGGGACGTTGTTCTGTACCTGAAACGTTGAACCACGCGTCATCGAAAAATGAGTGGTAAAAGGTACTTTTACACTCGTATCGTTCGTATCGTATTTTACCACACAGAAAGAATGCGGGGCAAATACCGCAGCCTGTTTGTTCAGTGTTTGTTCAAATCCGCTCTTCCTTGGCCTGAGCAGTTGTGCTATGATATCCGAGATTATGCAGTGAAGGAGGTTTGCGCAATGAGTAAGATGGGTAAGAAGAACAAGGACAGCAAGGAAGCGGAGGCAAAGAAGGTTAAACAGCAGCTTGCAGCCCTCAAGAGACGCCAGGCGGCGAAGAAGAGCAAGTGACGACAAGGCGCAGGAGGCTGAATTGCTCCTGTGCCTTTCCTTTGGCTTGGCGGACACGGCGGCGGATGGAAGACAGGAATCATAGCGAATGAACATACTGAATCTTGAACATATCACGAAAAACTACGGGACACATCAGCTGTTCACGGACTTGTCTCTGGGTGTCAGCAGCGGTGACAGGATCGGCCTGATCGGCGTCAATGGGACAGGAAAGTCCACTTTGCTGAAGATCGCGGCAGGCATCCTGGAGCCGGATGAGGGAACCGTGGTCAAGGGCAGGGATGTCAGCATCTCCTATCTGGCGCAGACACCTGACTTCGGAACAGACCGGTCTCCCTACGAAGCGGTGATGCATGACAGGCGTCCGGGGACAGAAGAGGAAGCCCAGGCGCGTGCCATGCTGAACCGGCTTGGGATCACGGATCACATGGCAGAACTGTCCAGCCTTTCAGGTGGGCAGCGGAAGCGGGTCGCACTGGCACAGACGCTTCTGTCGCCCGCTGAGGTACTGATTCTGGACGAGCCGACCAACCATCTCGACCAGGAGATGATTCTTTTTCTGGAGGATACCATCCGGCGCTTCAAGGGCGAGCTGCTTTTGGTCACACACGACCGGTACTTTCTTGACCGTGTGACAAACCGGATTGCGGAGCTGGACCGGGGCGGACTGTATATCGTGGACGGGGGCTACGAAACCTGGCTTGAGCGCAGGCAGGAGCGGGAACAGGCGGAAGCCCGGGCGGAGGATAAGCGGCAGAACCTGCTGCGGACGGAGCTGGCCTGGATCCGGCGGGGCGCACAGGCACGCTCCACCAAGCAGCAGGCACGGATTGACCGTTTTGAGGATCTGCGTGAGGCATCCAGGGAAGCGCGGGCACGGATGGAGAAGAGCACACTGACGGTCAGCTCCATTTCCACGCGCCTGGGGAAGAAGACGGTCGAGCTGGAGGACATCTCGAAAGCCTATGGAGACCGGGTACTGTTTTCCCATTTCACCTATCGGTTTCTGCGGGATGACCGGGTCGGCTTCATCGGCAGAAACGGCTGCGGGAAGTCGACCATCATGAACGTGATCGCAGGGCTTCTGAAGCCGGATACCGGGACGGTGACGGTCGGAGAGACGGTGAAGATCGGCTATTTCCGGCAGGAGTCCGGGGAGATGGATCCGGAGGAGACAGTTCTGGGCTGCGTGAAGGCGGTCGGAGAATACGTCCGGACGACGGACGGGCTGATCACGGCCTCCCAGATGTGTGAAAAGTTTCTGTTCGACAAGAAGATGCAGTGGGCGAAGATCGGGAACCTCTCCGGCGGGGAGAGGAGACGGCTCCAGCTGCTGCTGGTTCTGATGAGTCAGCCCAATGTGCTGCTGCTCGATGAGCCGACGAATGACCTCGACATCGAGACGCTGGAGATCTTCGAGGATTATCTCGATCGTTTCCTGGGCATCATCATCGTGGTCTCGCATGACCGGTATTTCCTCGACCGGGTTGTGAACCGGATCTTCGCATTTGAGGATGGAAAGCTTGTCCAGTATGAGGGCGGTTTTACGGATTACTATGACAAGCGGCAGGCGCGGAGCGGAGGGGACGGTCAGGGCGCTGACCGGAAGGCCTCTGCTGCCGGCGCAGTGCAGGAGCTGACCGGGGCGCAGGCCTATGCGCAGCAGAAGGCGCAGAGTCGTCAGAATCAGAAGCGCCGGATGACCTACAGAGAGCAGCAGGAGTACGACCATATCGACGGGGAGATTGCTGCCCTTGAGGAGAAGCTTGAGGAGCTGGACCGGCAGATCGGGGAGTGCGCCACGCAGTACACAAAGCTGGAGGAACTGACGGCCGAGCGGCAGAAGACGGCGGACGCACTGTCAGCGAAGGAGGACCGATGGCTGGAGCTCCAGGAACTTGCAGAGGAGATTGCGGAGACCTCCGGAAAGGCGGAGACTTTCGGAAAGGAATGACCGGGAAAATATGTGCCGCCGGTCAAAGGCGGCGGAGAGGAAATGATGATGGAAAATCTGATCTTCAGCATCCATGCGACGCTGCCGATCTTTCTGCTGATGGTTCTGGGGTATGTGCTGTCCCTCCTGAAGCTGGTCAGCAGAGATTTCGCAAAGCAGCTGAATTCATTTGTCTTTAAAATCGCGCTGCCCTTCGAACTGTTTGTAGATATGGCGGGGCAGGACTTTGCCTCCGCGTGGAACGGAAAATATGTCCTGTTCTGCCTGGCAGTGACCTTTCTTTCGATCTGCTTGTCAGCTCTCGTCTCCCGGATTGTCCTGCGGGATGACCGGGCGGAGCGGGGGGAGTTCATACAGGTGGCCTATCGCTCCAGTGCGGCGATTCTCGGGGTGGCATTCATCCAGAACATCTATGGGGAAGGCCATACGGCGATGGCAGCGCTGATGATGATCGGATCGGTTCCGCTGTATAACATCTTCGCGGTGATTGTGTTGATGACAACCGCACAGGGCGCTCAGCCGCAGAACACAGACAGACAGGCCCTTGTGAGGAAGACGGCGCTCGGCATCGTCACAAACCCGATCCTGCTAGGCATCTTCATCGGGTTTGCCTGGTCGCTTCTCCGGCTGCCGCTCCCGGGGATCCCGAAACAGGTCCTCTCCGATGTCGGGAAAATGGCGACGCCGCTGGGGCTGATTGCGATGGGGGCGATGTTCGATCCGGCGGCGGCCAGAAAGAAGGCAGGACCGGCGATTGCAGCCTCCGTGATGAAGCTTCTGGTACTTGAGGCTGTCTTCCTGCCGGCCGCTGTTGCCTTCGGGTTCCGGGGACAGCAGCTTGTGGCGCTGACAGTCATGCTCGGGTCCGCCTCGACGGTCGCCTGCTATGTGATGGCGACGAGTATGGGGCATGAGGGAACCCTGACATCCAGCACGGTCATGATAACAACGGCGGGCTGCTCGTTCCCGCCGGCGCTGTGATCCTGTGGCTGTATATTCTGAAGAGTCTGGCACTGATCTGAGACAAGGCAGCATTGCCCCGGATGCAGCGCATAGAAGCAGGGCAAGGCAGAAAAAGTATATGCATGTGCGAGCATTGACACTGAGTAGAAAAAATTTCGGAATATCCTGTTATTACATAATGTTTTGTTGACAAAAAGAGGAAGTGTGAGTAATATTGTTTTTGACGAGGGCGCCGGACAAAGAAGAGTCAGGCGCCTTTCTGCATAAATATGCAGAAATTGCGGTGCCGGATAACAGGGGGACAGCCCGCAGCTCTCTTGTTGCCTGACTGGTTTTGAAAGAGGAGGTTTCGCAATGAAAAAGGCAGTAGCTTGTGCAGCGGCAGTTCTGATGAGTGCAGTGATGTGTATGCCCGCAGTGGCAGGTGAAACGGAGGCGGCGGCTCCTTCCGGGAAAAAGTATGTCATTGCTACAGACACGGTTTTCAAGCCGTTTGAGTACACGGATGACAAGGGAGATTTTGTCGGGATTGATGTGGATATTCTCGCAGCGATCGCAAAGGACCAGGGTTTTGACTATGAGCTGAAGAGCCTCGGCTGGGATTCCGCGATCGCGGCCTGCCAGGCAGGGCAGGCGGACGGTATGATCGCCGGCGCATCGATCACTGATGAGAGAAAGAAGAGCGGATGGATGTTCTCTGACGGATACTTCAATGCAACGCAGTCCCTGACGGTGAAGGAGGATTCCGATATTGCAGGCTTTGACGACCTCAAGGGCAAGACGGTCGGTGTCAAGACGGGCACCCAGGGGGCGTCCTATGCAGAGAGCCTGAAGGACCAGTATGGCTTCTCCATTACCTATTTTGAGGATTCGCCGACCATGTACCAGGCTGTTCTCGGCGGCCAGGTCGTCGGCTGCTTTGAGGATACGCCGATTATGCTGACCTCCATCAAGGAAGGAAAGCTGGCGCTGAAGGTCCTCGACAATACGCAGAATGAAGGCTCTCCTTATGGGTTTGCAGTTTTCAATAAGGATGAACAGGCGCTTGTCGATCTGTTCAACGCCGGACTGAAGGACATCAAGGCTGACGGTACATATGCAGAGATCATCACGAAGTATCTCGGCGCGGATGCGGTTCCTTCTGAGACAGAGGCCGATACAGAGGCGGCAACGGAAGCAGAGTGATGCAGCAGGAGCATCCTGAAGCAACCTGACATGTGAATCGGGCTGCCGGCTGAGAAGACCGGCGGCCTTTTCAGACTGAACCGGACATCCATACAGCCGTCCGCACATCCGCATGCAGATCGGTGCACTGGCGTGGCGGATGACACCGCATGACCCGACGGAAAGGGGCTGCCTGGCTGGTGTCTGTGCTGATAAGACAGGAAGGATACGACTGATGGCTTATATACTCAGTAACTACGGCAGTCTTCTGCTGAGGGCGATGGGACAGACGCTGCTTCTGGCACTGTCCGGCCTGTTTTTTGCGTCGATCATCGGCCTCATCTTCGGCCTGCTCGCAGTGGTGCACAACAAGGCCTGCAATGTGGTCGAGACAGTGTTCGTGGATATTATCCGCGGCGTTCCGATGATTGTTCTCGCTTATTTTGTCTACTTTGGCATTCCGTATTTTCTGAACAATATGATGGGACAGAATGTGACGCTCAGCGCGCTGACGGCAGGGACGATCTGCCTGTCGCTGAACTGCGGCGCGTACATGGCGGAGATCATCCGCGCGGGGATCCAGTCGGTGGACCCGGGCCAGATGGAGGCGGCGCGCTCGCTCGGTCTGCCTTATGGAAAGGCGATGCGGAAGGTTGTGATGCCGCAGGCGATCCGGACCATGATCCCGACGATTATCAACCAGTTCATCATCACCCTGAAGGATACATCGATCTCTCGGTGATCGGGTTTCCGGAGCTGGTCAATTCGGCAAAGAATGTCGTTGCCAATACGTTCAGGTCTTTCCAGACATGGTTTATCGTCGCGGTGATGTACCTGATTATCATCCTTGCCCTGTCGAAGGCGGCAAAGGTCATCGAGAGGAGGCTCAATCGTGGCAGAAAAGCAGTCTGAGGGGAATGTCAAAATCCACGTTTCCCATCTGAGCAAGTCCTTCGGGAAGCTGGAGGTGCTGAAGGATATTTCGGTCAATGTCCACGAGGGAGAGGTCGTCGTTGTGATCGGTCCGTCGGGATCGGGTAAGTCGACATTTCTCAGGTGCCTGAACCGGCTGGAGACGGCTACCGGTGGAGAGATCACGGTGGATGGAGAGAATATTCTGGACAGACGGACGGATATCAACCATGTCCGTCAGAAGATCGGGATGGTGTTCCAGCATTTTAATCTTTTTCCGCACATGGACGTTCTGAAGAACCTGATGATGGCCCCGCTGGAGCTGAAAAAGGGCGACAAAGAGCGGATGGAACAGACCGCCATGCAGATGCTGAAAAAAGTCGGCATGGACGAGAAGGCGCATGCCTACCCGGATCAGCTCTCCGGCGGACAGCAGCAGCGTGTTGCGATTGCACGGGCACTCTGCATGCATCCGGACATTATGCTTTTTGATGAACCGACCTCCGCCCTTGACCCGGAGATGGTCGGCGAGGTGCTCGAGGTCATGAAGGAGCTGGCCTCAGAGGGTATGACCATT
>USJM01000064.1 GCA_900555005.1 uncultured Lachnospiraceae bacterium
ATTGTTTACAGCACTGTTGAAAGAATCCCGCTCCCAAGTGGATTCCACCTATCTGCCCGAGCTCTACCAGACGATTGCGACAGAATACGGAGGTAACGAGCGTACCTATGTGGATAGTCTTTATGCCCGCTCGGAGCTGACCACCCCCCGTGGATTGAAGCGTTTTCTGGAGCAGGACACCACCTATCAGATATATAATGACCCTGCCATCAACTTGGGCATCGACCTCATCACGAAGCTATTCGAGATGAATATGCAGGTACAGCAGGCTTCCGGTGAAATCGAGCGGAATGAACGTTTGTTCAACTCTGCCGTGCGACGTATGTACGCATCTCGTAACTTCTATCCCGACGCCAACTCCACCATGCGTTTGAGTTTTGGCACTGTCTGCGGTTATGCCCCCTTGACGGAGCGGAATATGATTATTATACCACCGCGAAAGGTATTCTGGAGAAAGTCAGAGCCCATGCGGCGATGTGGATTTTGAAGTGCAGCCTGAGTTGCTATCCCTTCTTTCCTCCGGTGATTTCGGTAGATATGCCGATGAGAAGGGCAAAATGAAGGTGTGCTTCATCTCTAATAATGACATTACGGGTGGCAATAGTGGTAGTGCGATGATCAATTCGAAAGGTGAATTGCTGGGGTTGGCTTTCGATGGAAACTGGGAAGCTATGGGCAGTGATATTCTTTATGAACCGAAGATGCAGCGTACCATCGGGGTAGATGTACGCTACATACTGTTTATGATTGAGAAGTATGGGAAGGCAGGAAATCTGATTCAGGAACTGAAGCTTGCCAATCCTTAACGTGTGCCCCCTGCCTATACTTTTATGGGTGATATTTTCTAAATCACTCCACGGATACGGTCATCGAATGCCGAGAGTGCTGCCTTTGCCCCTTCGCCCATGGCAATGACTATCTGCTTGTAGGGAACATTCGATACATCCCCTGCCGCATATACCCCCGGAAGTGTGGTACGGCAGAAAGCGTCAATCTTAATCTCCCCGGTCGGAGTCGTTTCCAGCTTGTTGCGGAAAGGAGCGCTGTTGGCTGCCAAACCGATTTGCACGAAGATGCCGTCTAACGGGAAGTCGCGTTCCTCGCCGGTAAGGCGGTCCTTGATGCGGATAGAAGTTACTTTTTCCCCGTTTCCATCAACTTTAATGGTCTGTGACGAGGTAAAGATTTCCACATTCGGCAGGCTCCGGGCTTTCTCTTGTCCTGATGGCCTTTATCCTGGTTTCAATGGCCATTATGCAGCATTTCGATACCGACGAGGAGGCAGCAAAAACGATCCTATGAAGAAAATCATTTCCCGTATCTATGTGATATTTGTCTTCATCCTGCTGTATGCGCCGATCGCTGTCCTGATTGCCTTCAGCTTCAACAATTCCAGAACACGGGCCAAATGGGGCGGATTTACCTTCAGATGGTATCTTCAGATGTTCCAGGATGCTGAGATCATGGGGGCGCTTCGCAATACACTGATCCTTGCGCTGCTTTCCGCAACCATTGCTACGCTCCTCGGACTGATGGCTTCCCTGTCACTGAACAGGATGAAGAGACGGAACCGGACCGTTATGCTCAGCGTCCTCAATATTCCGATGCTGAACGCCGACATCGTGACCGGCATCTCACTGATGCTGATCTTCATCGCCTTCGGGCAGTTTCTCTCTCATTACGGCTACACCATTGTCTTTGGTTTCGGAACCGTCCTGGTCGGTCATATCACGTTCAACATTCCATACACGGTCATGTCGATTCTGCCGAGAGTTTCAGCGATCAATCCAAGCACCTATGAGGCTGCTCTGGATCTCGGGGCAAGTCCGTCTCAGGCATTCCGGAAGGTTGTCTTTCCGACATCCTGCCCGGAATTCTTTCCGGGTTCCTCCTCGCCTTTACGCTGTCGCTCGACGACTTCGTGATCACTCATTTTGTGAAAGGTCCCGGCTTTGACACCCTCTCGACGAAGATCTACACGGAGGTTCGAAAAGGAATCAAGCCGGAAATGTATGCGCTCTCCACCCTTCTTTTTCTGGGTGTCCTTCTTTTACTGATCGTTGTTGAAAAAGGAAAGGGAGCACGAAATAAGAACCGAAAACCAGCATACTGACGATTTGAAGGAGATTTTTGCCATGAAGACAAGAAACAAGGTGCTTGCCCCCATCCTGATCGGCGCACTTGCCTGCGGCCTGACAACCGGCTGCCTTCAGAAGGTGGATGACACAGAAATCACGCAGAAAACCGCTCCGGCCGCTGAGACCGCTGCTTCCTCTGCCCCTTCTGGAAATACGGCTTCCTCGGAAGACGGTTCCGGGACGGAGCCTTCCATCTCTGGCACAGAAAGTGCCTCGGGTGCAGATGCCGCCAGTCAGACCGGGTCCGGTGTTGTCTATGTCTATAACTGGGGTGAATACATGGATCCGGAAGTCCCGAAGGATTTTGAGAAGGAAACCGGTATCAAGGTTGTCTATGACGAGTTTGAGACGAATGAAATCATGTACCCGAAGGTAGCTGCCGGTGCCGCCACCTATGACCTGATCTGCCCCTCCGATTACATGATCTCCAAGATGATCGAGAACGATCTGCTGCAGCCGATCAACTTTGACCATGTCCCGAATGTCAAGAACATTGATGAGACCTATATGAAGCAGTCCCAGGGGTTTGATCCTGGCAACAAGTACTCCATCCCCTACTGCTGGGGTACCGTCGGCATCCTCTACAACACATCCATGGTCAAGGAAAAGGTTGATTCCTGGAATATTCTCTGGGACGAAAAGTACAAGGACAATATTCTGATGCAAGACTCAGTCCGCGATGCGTTCATGGCGCGGAGGAGATTCTCGGATATGACATGAACACGACGAAGGAGGATGAAGTTTCCAAGGCTGCAGACCTGCTGATCAAACAGAAGCCGCTCGTACAGGCCTATGTTATTGACCAGGTTCGGGACAAGATGATCGGCGGCGAAGCGGCTCTCGGTGTCATCTACTCCGGCGAGGCCATTTATACAAAACGTGAGAATCCGGATCTTGAATATGTCATTCCGAAGGAGGGCACCAACGTCTGGATCGATTCCTGGGTGATTCCGAAGAATGCCAAGAACGTAGAAAATGCCGAAAAGTTTCTCAACTACCTCTGCAGGGGGGATGTTGCTGAGAAGAACTTTGAGTACATCACCTACTCGACCCCGAACAAAGCGGCAAGAGACCTGATCCAGGACGAGGATATCCGGAATTCCACCGTCGCCTTCCCGACGGCTGATATGCTGAAGAATTCCGAGGTCTACACCTACCTGGGTGAAGACGGAGATGCACTCTACAACAAATACTGGGAAAAGGTCAAGTCAAGCTGAGCCTCGGTCAGCTCCTTATCATTCTCGGAAAGCCGGACAGTTCTGTCCGGCTTTCTTCCTGCCCCGCACCTTTGCCCGTGCTTCCACGCTGTTCTCTGCGGTGAATCGGGCTGTATGCCCTGGTCTGCTGAGCTTCAGGCCGTTTCAGAAAGGATGTCCGATGAGACGAGAAATCATCTACCATATCACCAGTCAGCCATTCACACTTGGGCGTCCTGCAACGGCCTCGGAGTATCTCAGGAGCCTCGGTTACTCCCGGCACCTGATGACTTATCTCCGGCACCACCCCCATACTCTGTTTGTCAACGGCATGGATGTGTTCACAAACCATCCCCTGAGAGCAGGGGACGAACTGCGCGCTCTTTTCTCAGATGATGATGTTTCAGAATCCGGACTTCACATTATCCCAAACCATATGAAGCTGGACATCGTCTATGAAGACGAGGATATCCTTGTCGTCAACAAACCGCCCTATCTTCCCGTACAGCCCTCTCTCGGCCATCGTGAGTGGACCCTCGGGAATGGTGTCACTGCCTACTATGAGGAGCAGGGGTTGTCATTTGTCTACCGCTGTATCAACCGGCTTGATAAAAATACCAGCGGGCTGGTGCTGATTGCGAAGAATATGGCGAGCGCTGCCATCCTCTACGATGCGATGAAGCGCAGGGAGATCCACAGAGAATACTTCTCCATCGTGCACGGCCGTCTGTCCGACAGCATTTGTGCAACCTCTCCATGTCCCGCAGACAATGATCATCATGCCGCTGCCGTCTGGCCGGAGTTTCCACGGATTTGCCAGGTGTAATCGATCTTCCGATCGCACGGGTTCCAGGCTCGACGATCATGCGAAGGGTCAGTCTCCCGGACGGCAAACGCGCGGTGACTCATTTCAAGCCGTCCTATATGATGCAGAGACTGATACCACCGCGCTCCGAATCCGCCTGGAAACAGGCAGAACACATCAGATCCGCGTTCATATGGCAGCGATCGGCCATCCGGTTGCCGGTGACGGAATGTATGGTACAACAGACGGTCTGATCGGCAGGCAGGCGCTTCACTCGAGAATTCTGGAATTCCGCCATCCGATCACCGGACAGAAGCTACATTTTGAGTGTCCGATTCCGAAGGATATGCTCATTTTTGCTTTACAGGTGTGAATGAACCATTGTGATACGCTTGTAACGTTGTATAATAGGGGCATCAGATTATGTCAGATTGAGGGGTGCGAAAGGGATATGGAACCAGCCCGTATCAGAATCAAACAGGCCTTCCGAAGCCTGCTTTCAAAAGAAGCGTTTTCAAAGATCTCCGTCGCGGAGATCTGCAGAGAGGCGAAGCTGTCACGTGTTACCTTCTACCTGTGGTATGACGGAAAAGACACCCTGCTGAATGACTGTTTTCAGGACATTGTGAACGAGGGTATGCACTATTTCTCCCAGTTCAGAACAGATTCTTCTGTCAGCTCTGTCAAAACAGATTGTCATGCGCTTCTGGAGACGATTTTCTATCTGGCCAGTGAATATCATGAATTCGCTTCCCATTTGTTCATCGACTCCGGAAGGGAAGATCAGTTTCTCTATTCCCGCTTCAACTCAATTGTTATGCAGAAGGTAACGGAACTGATGAAAGAGCATTCCGGTCAGATCGCAAGTCCTTTGACATTGAATGAGACTGCAAGCTTTCTGGCAGGCGGGCTGGCCAGCATGATCCGTGAGGATCTGAAGAGCGGACTTCCCTCCTCAACCGTTCACGAGCATGCTTCGGCGATGCTGGATCATGTCCTGTCAACAGGACTTTTCATCTCTGATTGCTGACTTCAGGGTTCATATCGCTGGTGTGCGTTCCCCTTCATGAAAAGGAGCTGCAGGCTTTCGCCTGCAGCTCCTTTCTGACTGTGTTTATTGGAAGACTCCGCTTTCCGATGATTACTCTGCCTCTGTAGCCGCTTCTGTCTCCGCCTCTGTCGAAGCCTCAACAGTTCCCTCAAACGGTACAACCGCTCCCTTGTAGGTATCCTCGATGTACTTCTTCACCTCGTCACCCTTCAGGACATCGACAAGCGCCTTGATCTTCGGTTCGTTCTGATTTCCTTCCTTCACTGCGATGATGTTGACATACTGCTGGATGGCTGCGGAATCAGCTGTCTCGACTGCAAGCGCATCACTGCCTGCATTCAGGCCGGCCTGAAGCGCGTAGTTGCCGTTCAGGACGACAAACGCTGCATCACCTGTGTGCTCGGAAACGGACTCCGCATCGAACTCCTCAATGTCAAGGTTGTGCGGATTTTCCGCAATGTCAAGCTTTGTCGCATTGATAGTGACACCGTCCTTCAGCTTGATCAGGCCATTCGCCTCCAGAAGGAGCAGAGCCCTTGCCTCGTTCGTCGTATCATTCGGGACTGCAACTACGTCTCCGTCCGCCACATCGTCAAGGCTGGACTTTGTTCCCGGATAGATGCCGAACGGCTCATAGTGAATGTCCCCTGCATCAACCAGATGGGTTCCGTGCTCTTTATTGAAGGCATTCAGATAATTGATGTGCTGGAAGTAGTTCGCATCGAACTCTCCGCTCTCCACCACATTGTTCGGCTGGATATAATCGTCGAATACGGTGTACTCAAGATCGTACCCCTTCGCCTTCAGCAGCGGCTTTGCAAACTCCAGGATCTCTGCGTGCGGCGTGGAAGACGCTGCAACGGTAATCTTCTCGAGATCTCCGGATGCAGCCTCTGTAGAAGTTTCTGTCTCTCCTGCAAATGCTGCAAACGGAAGTGCTCCCAGCGCAAGGGCGCCTGCCAGAACAGCTGCGATAACGGATTTTTTCATAATCTCTCCTCTTTTCTTTCCTGTGATGAATTCCCTGTACGGAAATATGTCTCAGCGCAACGCCTACATATCCTACAGGAATTCTTCATTTTGTTTCGGTGATGAAGTGATCATACCACAGCATTTCCGAAAGTGTTAATACCTGATAGTTATTATCAGGTATAGGGATTCTCTATAGCCATCGAAATTTTACTTGCGGTGATCGGTCTTCTGTGCCACCTTCATACCGATCATCTGGAAGATCTGGAACAGCACAACGAGAATAACAATTGTCCACCCCAGGAAGACCATGTTGCCTCTCTGGTATCCGTACATCTTCGCGTCTGCACCGAGTCCGCCACCGCCGATCGTACCGGCCATTGCCGTATATCCGAGCACCGTTCCAAGCGTGATCGTTGCTCCGACAATCAGCGAAGTCTTGGCTTCCGGCAGCAGGACACGGAAGATAATGGTCCAGTTATTGGCCCCCATTGAGCGTGCCGCCTCCACAACTCCCTTGTCGACCTCGTCAAGAGAGGATTCAACCATCCTGGAAATGTACGGAGCCGCTGAGATGACAAGCGGAATAATCGTCGCAGTTGGTCCATAGCTCTTTCCGATCAGCCATCTTGTAAACGGAATCAGAATCATCAGCAGGATGATGAACGGAATACTTCTCATGATATTCGTGACCACGTCGATGATCCTGTAGATCACCGGGTGCGGAGAAACGCCGTCCTTGTCTGTAACCGTCAGGATAATTCCAAGCGGCAGTCCGATCAGATATCCAAACAGGGTGGATACCAGGGTCATATAATTGTCGCCCCGGTATCTGTTGCAAGCAGGTTCCAGAGCTGGGCATTCATCTGATTCATCAGTCATCCACCTCCTCGAGTTCAAGTCCTCTGTCTTTCAAATAATTTTCCATCTTGAAACGAAGATCCCGGTCATCCGGCAGCTGCAGGACCATCTCTCCCTTCGCAACTCCGCCGACATTCCTGGTGTTTGCCAGCAGGATATTGACCGGGTGGCCGAACTGCAGAATCATGTTGGCGATGACCGGCTCAAATGCCGAATTCTCGCTGAATACAATCCGGATCTTCTGTCCTTCCGTGATCTCATCAACCTGCGCCGCGGCAGAGGAGACCTCTCCCCGGGCATCCCTGAGAATCAGCTCCCTTGCGGCATGGGACTTCGGATGTGCAAAAATATCCGTGACAAGCCCGTTTTCAACAAGATGCCCATTTTCAATGATGGCGACACGGTTGCAGATCTTCTGAATCACAGCCATCTGATGGGTGATGATCACAATTGTAATGCCAAGCTTTTCGTTGATCTCTTTCAGAAGGCTCAGAATAGACTCCGTTGTCTGAGGGTCAAGCGCAGAGGTTGCCTCGTCGCAGAGCAGAATGCTGGGGTCACAAGCCAGCGCTCTGGCGATGGCCACCCTCTGCTTCTGACCTCCTGACAGCTGACTCGGATAACTCTTCGCCTTCTCTGCCAGACCAACAATCTCGAGCAGCTCCTGTGCCCTTTTCCTGGCTTCCTTTTTCGGCTTGCCCTGGATCGTCAGTGGAAAACAAATGTTCTCAATGGAATTCTTCTGCCCAAGCAGATTGAAATTCTGGAAGATCATCGCAATCTTCATCCGCTGCTTCCGCAGCTGCTTCTCGTCCATGGCCCCGAGTTCCCGGCCCTCGACGAACACCTGTCCCTCCGTTGGCTTCTCCAGAAAGTTCAGGCAGCGCACAAGTGTGCTTTTTCCTGCCCCTGACATTCCGATGATTCCATAGATATCTCCCTTCTCTACGGTCAGGTTGATATCACTCAAGGCATCGACCTTTAAATCCTTCTGTGTGAAGGTTTTTGACAAGTGCCTTACTTCGATCTCACTCATACAGTCCCCTCTTCCCATTCAAAACTTGGCTGCAAACGCAGGCAGGCCGGTTATACCGCGCATGCCTCGATTCATTTGCAGTCAGCCTTTCGATTGTATCATAAAAACATCCGGCGGACGTCCCGGAAATGTTGCTGCCTGCACGTTCAGCCTTTTCATTTTTCTTGAGCCGGCTATAGGCCTGACTTATAGCAATTCTCCGGAATCTGTGCTACACTCGGGGCTGATCCAGCAAATGTTAACGGAAAGGGGCATCTGCCATGACACTTCAGCAGCTTCGCTACGCCGTCACCATCGCAGACAGCGGGAGCATGAATGAGGCGGCGCACCGGCTGTTCATCACCCAGCCATCACTCTCCAGCACCATCAAAGACCTTGAAAGGGAGCTGGGACTGACCCTCTTCATCCGCTCCAATCGTGGAATTTCCATCACGCAGGAAGGGGAAGAGTTTCTGGGCTATGCCCGTCAGCTGATGGAGCAGTACAGCCTCCTTGAGGATCGTTTTCTCGACCGCTCTCAGCGGAAAACAAAGTTCAGCGTCTCTGCCCAGCATTATTCTTTCGCTGTGAAGGCCTTCATCGAGACAGTCCATGTGTACGGTCTTGATCACTACGAGTTTGCCATCCACGAGACAAAGACACACGATGTCATGACACACGTGCGGAATATGAAAAGCGAGATCGGCGTACTGTATCTGAATGACTTCAACCGGGATGCCCTGACAAAGCTGTTCCATGAGTATGACCTGGAGTTTCATCCGCTCTTTGACTGTGATGTCTCCGTCTACCTGTGGAAAAATCATCCGCTCGCCTGCCAGAAAGAAATCTCAATCGAACAGCTGCAGCCTTATCCGGTGCTGTCCTTCGAGCAGGGCGATTATAATTCCTTCTATTTTGCAGAGGAAGTGCTCAGCACCTGCGAATACCCCAAGATCATCAAGGCCGACGACCGGGCAACGCTGCTAAACCTCATGGTCGGGCTGAATGCCTACACACTTTGCTCCGGCATCATTACGGAGGACCTCAACGGAAGCGATTATGTGGCTGTCCCGCTGACAGGAGAAAACCGAATGACCATCG
>USJM01000065.1 GCA_900555005.1 uncultured Lachnospiraceae bacterium
AGAAAGACAAAAGCAGGCTTGTGGACTGTGCCGGAATGAATATCCGGATCTGCGAAGAGCCGCTCTCTGCGGACTTTCTGATCAACCTTCCGGTTATGAAGGGACATTGTCAGACAAGGATGACCTGTGCACTCAAAAACATGAAGGGATGTATACCGAACCCGGAAAAACGGCGGGTCCACCAGATCGGGCTGTTTGAGCCAATCGGACATCTCTCTGCAGGCTTACACCAGGATTTCATTCTGACGGACAGCATCTGTTCTGACCTGACATTCGAGGATGGCGGAAATCCTGTTGTTCAGAACCGTATTTTTGCAGCGGCAGATCCAGTGCTCAATGATGCATATTGTCTGCAGCTGATGCATTTGGACGAGACGGAAGTCCCATACATACGGATTGCGGAACAGTGCGGGGTGGGAACGGCAGATTTTTCCCGGGCGTCTGTCCGGATCCTGGCAGAGAAGAGGGGAGTGAGAGGAGAGGCATGCTATTATGAGAAGGCGGAGTGTCCTCCGGAGGGGCCGGCGCACAATCAGACAGAAGCAAAGACAGCAGGGCTGATTCGCGTCAGCGAGCTTGTCCATGAGGTAGACTCTTGTTCGGCCTGCTATGGCAGACTTGTACCCGTTTTAAGAGAACTGGAGGATGAAGGAGTGCCTGTCGACCGGCTCAGGGGAATCTGCATCGGACAAGGATTCCGGGGAAAAGGAGGGCGCCTCGGAATCGGCAGCTGTACATCCGGCTTCGATATGAGTCTTCCGGGGTGCCCGCCGGAGGAGGAAAAGATGAAACACTGGCTGCGTCAGCTTGTTGAGAAGCTGGCAGATGAATGAGAGGAGGCCGGCAGCAGCGGGGAGGAATCGTTACAGACTTGACGGAACCGTGACAGGTGCATATAATGGCTGTAACAGTTTTGTCATAATTTGTAATGAAATAGTTTCAAAGTTCCATCCATTTGGCATCATGGGGGACGGAGAATCAGACAATTCCCGGAGGAGATTATGAAAAGGGTCCGTTTCAGAAGGCTGCCGGCGGCAGCGATACTTGTCCTGCTGCTGACTTTTTTAATGACGTTCAGTGCACTTGCGGCTGACGGTTGGCACCGGAGGGGCAGCAGAATCTGGTATACGTCCGAACAGGCAGAGACTGGTCAGAAAGTCAGAGCATCAGGATTGACCCAGATCAACGGACATACGTATTACTTCAACAAAAGCGGATATCTCAGGACCGGGTGGATCCGGATCCATGGTAAATACCACTATTTCCGGACGACAGGGAAAGTCGGCGTGAGAGGCCGTATGTATACAGCTGGTTTAAGGAAGGTCCTGAAGACCGGGCCTACGGGTTCTCAGCAGACGGCTCCGTGATGAGCGGTCTCTGCCAGGTAGGAGACAGCTGGTATTACTTTTCAACATCCAGAAAGGCCGGCATCAGCGGCCTGATGCTGAAGCGGACCTTTGCCGATACGGCAGATGGAAGGCATATCTATCTGCTGAAAAACGGGAAGATGGCGGTTAACAGATGGGTGAAGTATAAGAAAAAGTATTATTTCTTCGGCGCCGATGGCAATATGTACAGAAGCACGGTGACGCCGGACGGCTGGAAGGTGAACGCGCGCGGCGTACGGACAAAGAGGGCGAGTGCAGGGGAGATTGCTGGAGCGGCCGGCAGTACTTCCGCCTCTGTATCGAACCTGCGGAAACCGGAACGAAGGCATCGACAGGCAGAGCGAGCGTTCTGATCATCTGCGGTCATGGGCAGGGAGATTCCGGCGCGCTTGGAAAGTGGGGAGGCAGCTGGATTCAGGAGCAGGCCTTTACGCGTGACTTTGGATCGAGAATCCACAGAGCACTGTCAGCAAGCGGCAGAGTGAAGGTAGATATACTGGATACCAGCCTGGACGGCTATACGCAGGTCAAGAACACTCTCAATGCAGTGATTGTAGGCGGGAAGACCCTTCAGTCCCGGATCGAAGGAAAGGGAACCTATGGAGCCCAGGCGTACAATGCGCTCCGCAGCAACGGAAGGCTGCCGGACCTTCTGCAGTATGACTATGTACTGGAAGTCCATTTTGACGCTTCGGCAGCATCCGGAAAGGATTACAACGGAGACGGAAATATGAAGGGCACCTTCATGTACGTCAATTCGAGGAAGAGCGCAACTTCCATTGATTCCAGCATCATCGGAGCCCTGAACGGTCTTGGCCTTCCGGTCTGCGGACCGGCAGTCGGCGGTCGTCCGGCCTTTTGAATGCAAGGGTGTTTCAGGAGATGGGCATCAGCTATGGACTGCTTGAGACCTGCTTCATCGATGACAAGGATGACATGGCATTCTATAGCCGGCGCTGTGATGATATGGCGCAGGCCGTGAGTCAGGCGATTGTCAGTCAGCTCGGCTGACACCGAAAATAATTTCGAGTCATTACGGAACTTCACAAAGAATCTGCGAATCTGCAGATTTTTTGTGAAGTTTCTTCTTTTATCCGCCGCTTCTGCATTGACAACCTGGATGGAACTTGTTATCATGCAGAAAATTGTCAGAATTCAGGAGGATGACAGAAGTGAAGAAAAGGGTCATTTCCCTTCTTGTGGACAACACAGCTGGCGTCACGCAGCGCGTCTCAGGGCTATTTTCAAGGAGAGGCTACAACATAGAGAGCATCACAGGCGGAGAGACGGCAGATCCAAGGTATTCAAGAATTACAGTCGTGGCCGAGGGGGACGATGATGTCCTGGAGCAGATTACCAAGCAGCTCAGAAAACTGGTCGATGTCGTTGACCTGAAGGTGCTGGATCCGGACAATTCTGTAACACGGGAACTTGTACTTGTGAAGATACGGGTCAGCCCGGAGCAGCGCCAGAGTGTTGTCACACTGTCTGACGTATTCAGGGGGAAGATTGTCGATGTCGGACAGGACTCTCTGATTGTCGAGCTGACAGGGAATCATGATAAGCTGGAAGCGTTTCTGCGGCTTCTGAGCGGATATGAGATTCTGGAGCTGGCAAGGACCGGATTTACCGGCCTTTCCAGAGGGTCGGATGATGTCAGGTTTTTCTGACCGGCCATTTCATGCGGTTTCATGACAGGCAGCTGTCTTGAAATATATATCCATCTTCCGGGCAAACCGGAAGGTATCTAACGAGGAAAAAGGAGCAATTATCATGGCAGAAAGAGCGAAGATTTTCTATCAGGAAGACTGCAATCTGTCCCTGCTTGACGGGAAGACAATTGCAATTATCGGTTATGGAAGCCAGGGACATGCACATGCATTGAACCTGAGAGATTCCGGATGCAAGGTCATCATCGGGCTTTATGAGGGTTCCAAGTCCTGGAAGAAGGCAGAGGAGCAGGGATTTGAGGTCTACACGACTGCTGAGGCAGCAAAGCGGGCAGATATCATCATGATCCTGATCAATGATGAGAAACAGGCGGCTATGTACAAGAAGGACATCGCACCGAACCTGAAGGAAGGCGACATGCTGATGTTTGCTCACGGGTTCAATATTCACTATGGCTGTATCGTTCCGCCGGCGAACGTCGATGTGACGATGATCGCACCGAAGGCTCCCGGACACACGGTTCGGTCTGAATATCAGGCCGGAAGAGGAACCCCCTGCCTGATCGCTGTCCAGCAGGATTATACCGGAAAGGCACAGGATCTGGCACTTGCCTATGGTCTTGCAATCGGCGGAGCAAGAGCCGGTCTTCTTGAGACAACCTTCAAGACGGAGACAGAAACCGACCTGTTCGGCGAGCAGGCTGTCCTGTGCGGCGGTGTCACTGCCTTGATGCAGGCAGGATTCGAAACACTTGTGGAAGCAGGGTATGACCCGAGGAACGCATACTTTGAGTGCATCCATGAGATGAAGCTCATCGTCGATCTGATCTATCAGTCCGGATTCGGCGGCATGTGGTATTCAGTCTCCAATACGGCTGAGTACGGCGGGTACATGGTTGGCCCGAAGATCGTGACGGACGAGACGAAGAAGGCCATGAAGGATGTTCTGAAGAGTATCCAGGATGGTTCCTTTGCGAAGGACTTCCTGCTTGATATGAGTGAAGCCGGCAGTCAGGTACACTTCAAGGCGCTCCGCAGACATCACCAGGAGCTGGAGTGCGAAAAGGTCGGTGAGGAGATCCGCAAGCTTTACAGCTGGAAGGACGAGGACAAGCTGATCAACAACTGATCAGAAGCTGGGACCAGTTCACTGACAGCATGAGGATGATGAAAACGGAGATTTTCCTGTCCGGGTATCCGGACGGGAGATCCCCGTTTTTTTATGAAGATGCTGCGGGCAGGGAGCGGCTTGTATTCTTGCCACGATTTGATTAAAATGGGAATGTTCTTCGGGCAATTCGTATAGCAGCCATATGGAGGATCAATATGGGAATGACAATGACTCAGAAGATACTTGCGCAGGCAGCCGGTCTTCCGGAAGTCCACGCGGGACAGCTGATCGAGGCAAAGCTCGATCTTGTACTTGGCAATGATATTACGTCTCCGGTTGCGATCGGAGAGATGGACCGTCTGAAGGATGACCGCGTATTTGACAAGGATAAAATTGCGCTTGTCATGGATCACTTTATTCCCAACAAGGATATAAAATCTGCAGAGCACTGCAAGTGTGTCCGGGAGTTTGCCATCAGACATGAGATCAGTCACTATTATGATGTTGGTAAGATGGGAATCGAGCATGCGCTCCTGCCGGAGCAGGGACTTGTCACAGCAGGAGATGTTGTGATCGGAGCGGATTCCCATACCTGCACGTACGGCGCGCTTGGCGCATTTTCGACAGGCGTAGGGTCGACAGACATGGCAGCCGGCATGGCATCCGGAAAGGCCTGGTTCAAGGTTCCGTCTGCGCTTCGGTTCAATCTGACTGGGAAGCTTCCGAAGTATGTGTCCGGGAAGGATGTCATTCTGCACATTATCGGAATGATCGGTGTCGACGGAGCACGCTACAAGTCGATGGAGTTTGTCGGAGACGGTGTTGCAAACCTCACGATGGATGACCGCTTTACGATCTGCAACATGGCCATCGAGGCAGGCGGAAAGAACGGTATCTTCCCGGTTGATGACAAGACGCTTGCATATATCAGAAAACATTCCAGAAAGCCCTGGAAGATGTACGAGGCGGATCCGGATGCAGTGTATGACGAGGAATACACGATTGATCTGTCATCACTCCGGCCGACGGTGTCTTTCCCGCATCTGCCATCCAACACAAAGACCATCGACGAGGTCGGGGAGGTCCGGATCGACCAGTCTGTCATCGGCTCATGTACAAATGGCAGGCTGTCAGACCTGAGGGCTGCGGCATCGATCATGAAGGAAAAAAGGTTGCTGACCATGTGCGGTGCATCGTGATTCCTGCCACGCAGCAGATTTATCTGGATGCGCTGAGAGAGGGGCTGATCGAGACTTTTATTGAGGCAGGGGCAGTTGTGTCGACACCGACCTGCGGACCGTGCCTCGGAGGCTATATGGGGATACTGGCCTCAAAGGAGCGCTGCATATCGACGACAAACCGGAACTTTGTCGGCAGGATGGGAGCTGTGGATTCGGAAATCTATCTGGCGAGCCCTGCGGTAGCGGCAGCGAGTGCACTGACAGGGAAGATCAGTTCTCCTGAGGAGGTGGAAGGATGAAGGCAGAAGGCAGAGTATTTAAATATGGAGATAATGTCGATACCGATGTCATCATTCCGGCTCGGTACCTGAATTCGTCGGATCCAAAGGAGCTTGCGGCACATTGCATGGAGGATATTGACAAAACATTTGTCAGCCGCGTCAGGCCGGGGGACATCATCGTTGCAAACAAGAACTTTGGCTGCGGATCCTCAAGGGAGCATGCGCCGATCGCGATCAAGGCAGCAGGGGTTTCCTGTGTCATTGCCGAGACATTTGCAAGAATATTCTACCGCAATGCGATCAACATCGGCCTTCCGATCATGGAATGCCCGGAAGCGGCAAAGGCGATCGAGGCAGGAGATGATGTGACGGTCGACTTTGACAAAGGCACCATTACGGATCATACGAAAAACGAGACCTGGAAGGGAGAGGCGTTCCCTCCTTTCATGCAGAAAATCATCGAAGCAGGCGGACTGATCCCGTACATGAATGCCAGGGACTGAAAGAGCGGGAAAACTGAGGAAGCACCATGAGCGAATGCGTGCGGCAGATTCAGCTGCCCGGGAGGAAGAATGACATATAGACAAGAAGGTGTGAGGGCAGTCCGGGGGCGGTTTCGCCTGCTGGGAGGCAGCCGGAAAGATGAGGCGGCAGGGGCGGATTATTTTGCTACAACCTGCTGGCTGTTGTCATTCTTCTGACAGCCTTCGGCCTTGTCATGCAGTATTCTGTGACCGCGTACAGCATGCTGCAGGTCAAGGGGCACCCCTTTATGAAGCAGATCCTGATTTGTGCCGGCGGTATGGTGATTCTGATTGCAGCCAGCAGGATTGATTATCATGGACTTGCAAAAGGATCTGGCATATTGTTTGCCGGATCGATCCTGCTTGTCATAGCGACAAGATTCATCGGAAAGAACGTGAATGGTGCGACCAGATGGATTGACCTTGGCTTTATTCAGTTTCAGCCATCTGAGGTGGCGAAGCTGGCAGTAATCTTGTATATCCCTTTGCTGATTACCATGATGGGAGTAAACTTTGGAAAGTACAAGCGGGCGCCGGCAAGAATACTTGGAATCGGACTTCTGACCGCATTCCTTGTCTACAAATTTACGGATAATTTGTCCACAGCCATCATTATCTTTGGAATCTGCTTCGTGATGGTGATTGTCGCGCATCCGCATCCAAGGGGACTTGTGGCATTGTTCTTTGCAGCTCTTGCAGCCGTGTACCCGGTCTATCTGGTTCTGAAACGTGTTTTTCAGACGGCCTCGTCGACAAGTTTCCGATACAGGCGTATTCTGACATGGCTCAATCCTGAGAAATATCAGAAGGAAGGCGGCTATCAGGTGATGCAGGGACTGTATGCGATCGGTTCCGGCGGACTTTTCGGAAAGGGTCTTGGAAACAGTGCGCAGAAGCTTGGCGTTCTCCCGGAAGCGGAGAATGATATGATCTTTGCAATTGTCTGTGAGGAACTCGGGCTTGTCGGGGCATTCATCCTGACAGGGCTGTTTATTTACCTGCTTTACAGGTTGTTTTTCATCGCGCTGAACGCACCGGACCGTCTGGGCGCTCTGATCGTGGTCGGTATTTTTTCACACGTGGCGATTCAGGTTGTGCTGAATATTGCGGTCGTGCTGAGTATCATCCCGACAACCGGCATCACCCTCCCCTTCGTCAGCGCGGGCGGTACCTCGCTCTGGTTCCTGATGGCGGAAATGGGGATTGCCCTGAATATATCCGGCCAGATTATCGAACGGAAAAAATCGTAAACTATTGAAGAAAGGCAGCAATCATGAGTAACGTGAAGACAAGATTCGCACCCAGCCCGACCGGAAGGATGCATGTTGGCAACCTGAGAACGGCGCTTTATTCCTACCTGATCGCAAAACACGCCGGAGGAACGTTCATGCTCCGGATCGAGGACACGGATCAGAACAGAGAAATGGAAGGCGCAGTTGACATCATCAAACGGACGATGCTGGAGACGGGACTCATCCCGGATGAAGGACCGGATAATCCCGGCACCGTCGGCCCGTATGTTCAGAGCGAGCGCGTCAAGGCAGGCATCTACATGAAATATGCGAAGATGCTGATTGAGAAAGGGGAGGCATATTACTGCTTCTGTACGCAGGAACGTCTGGATTCCCTTCGCAGGGAAGTGGACGGCAAGGAAATCATGATGTATGACAAACACTGCCTGCATCTGTCAAAAGAGGAGATTGAAGCCAATCTGAAATCGGGAAAGCCATATGTCATCAGACAAAATGTACCCAATGAGGGTACTACGAAATTTGAGGACGAAATATACGGAACCATTGAGGTCCCGAATGAGGAACTTGATGACATGGTTCTATCAAGTCTGACGGATACCCGACTTATAACTTTGCCAATGTTGTGGACGATCATCTGATGGGGATTACACATGTTGTCAGAGGCAACGAGTACCTCTCCTCCGCACCCAAATACAACAGGCTTTACAAGGCATTTGGCTGGGAGGTGCCGACGTACGTCCACTGCCCGCTGATTACCGATGAGGAACATCACAAGCTTTCCAAGAGAAGTGGCCATTCATCTTTTGAGGATCTGCTTGACGCGGGCTTCGTCAGTGAGGCGATTGTCAATTATGTGGCGCTCCTGGGATGGTCTCCGGAAGATGACCGGGAAATTTTCTCCCTGCAGGAGCTGGTTGAGAACTTTGACTATCACAGAATCAGCAAGTCGCCGGCGGTCTTCGACATGAAGAAGATGAGGTGGATGAACGGCGAGTACATCAAGGCGATGGATCCGGAACCCTTCTATAAGCGCGCACTTCCGGAAATCCGCAAGGTCGTCAAAAAGGACCTGGATCTGAAGAAGATTGCGGACATGGTTAAGACCAGAATTGAAGTTTTTCCGGATATAGACGATATGGTCGGATTTTTTGAATCTCTGCCGGAGTACGATGTCTCTCTGTTTCAGAATAAAAAATGGAAGGTGACGCCTGAGAAAGCGAAGAAGGTTCTCTCAGACCTTCTTCCGCTTCTTGAAACGCAGCAGGACTGGTCAAACGATGCGCTCTATGAGGTATTGAAAGCCTATTCTCAGCGTGAGGAAGTGAAGCCGGGCTTTACAATCTGGCCGGTCCGGATTGCGGTTTCCGGAAAGCAGGTGACGCCTGCAGGAGCAACGGAGATCATGGAGATTCTCGGAAAAGAAGAGTCTCTTAAGAGAATTCAGAAAGGTATTGAATTACTGGAAAGATAAGGGGAGTCTATGAGTCTTAATAAAGCCCAAAAAGAGGCAGTTTCTCATAAGGAAGGACCGTGTCTGGTTCTTGCTGGTCCCGGTTCGGGAAAA
>USJM01000066.1 GCA_900555005.1 uncultured Lachnospiraceae bacterium
CTGTCTATGATCTGTACGATCTTGGAGAATTTGATCAGAAAGGCAGCGTCCGTACAAAATACGGAACCCGGGACCAGTATCTGACCGCCGTCCGCGCGCTTCATGATGCGGGTCTTGAAGTCTATGCCGATATTGTCTTCAATCAGATGATGGGCGCTGACGAGACCGAGAAGATAACGGCAGTCGACACAAAACCGACAGACCGGGAGGAACAGATCTCCGGTCCCCACGAGATCGAAGCATGGACAAAATTCACATTTCCGGGCCGGAGCGGCAAATACTCTGACCATACCTGGGACAAGAAAAATTTCTCCGGAACCGACTTCGATCAGGCAACCGGCGCAAAGGGCATCTTTCTGTTTGACGGAAAGCGCTGGAACCAGGAGACCGACTCAGAGAATGTCAACTTTGATTACCTGATGGGTGTGGACCTCGATACCGACGATGCGGACACCTACAAGGCCCTGACAGACTGGGGCAGCTGGTATTTTGACACCGTCCATCCGGACGGTCTGAGACTCGATGCGGTGAAGCACATGAGCTTTGACTTCTACAGAAGATGGCTGCGCTTCATGCGGGAGCGGGAAGGCCGGGACTTCTTCGCCGTCGGTGAGTACTGGAGCGGGGATCTGAAAAAGCTTCTTCACTACCTCGATGTTGTCGTCGATGGGATGCCGGAACGGACACTTCCTGAAAGGACGCAGAATCCATCCGACAGCTTCAGCCAGGAGGCCGATGAACGCACTTCGGCTGCGGAGGGAACGGCCCTGACCCTGTTCGACGTTCCACTTCATTATTCATTTCTGCGCGCAGCCCAGAACGGGCAGAATTTTGATATGCAGAGCCTGTTCACCGATACCCTTGTAGAGGCGCGGCCCGAATGCGCCGTCACCTTCATCGACAACCATGATACGGAACCCGGCCAGGCACTGGAAAGCTACATCCCGGAATGGTTCAAGCCCATTGCCTACTCAATGATCCTGCTTCGGGAAAACGGCATTCCCTGTATCTTTTACGGAGACTACTACGGTGTTGAGAATGCGAATGAATCGCCGATTCTCGATCTGAAAAAGCTGATCCGCATCCGGTCCCGCTATGCATACGGACCTCAGACCGACTACTTTGACGACCACTCCGTCGTCGGCTTCACAAGAAGCGGGGATTCGGAGCACCCTGATTCCGGGCTCGCTGTTCTTGCCACCGCCGGGGCGGAGGGCACGAAATACATGGCGCTTGGCCCCGCCTTCGCAGGAAAAACCCTGCGGGATGCCCTCGGACGGCATAATGATCCGGTCCGGCTTGATGAACAGGGCGGAGGCGTCTTCCATGTGCATGGCGGGTATGTCAGCGTATGGCTGACCGAGCCGGCGTACCAGGATATCCGGATTCATTTCTGACCTCTGAAGCTCCGTAAAATCGATGTAAAAAAATGCCCCTGACACGGCAAAGGAGGTTCAATTCCAGAAAAGCCCGTGGTAGAATCGCTGTATGCTACCTTACAGACAGATGCGGGAGGACGGCGACGTGGCTGCAGATTACAATGAGATTTTCAGACTGCTGACAAGCGGCAAACCGGATAATATTCAGAAGCTCGTAGATGAAACCCACCCTGCCGATGTCCTGCAGGCTGTCCAGGATATCGGCAACGAGGATTACCGGTATCTGCTCGTACTCCCGGATGACTATCTGGCGGATGTCATCGACGAGGCGGACGATGATGACAAGTACGAAATCCTGAAGGTCATTGATCCGGGCCGGATCGGCTCCGTCCTGAACCGGATGTCCGTCGATGAGATTGCCGACCTGATCCGGGAACTGGAGGATGACAACAAGGATGCTGTCGTCAAGTCTCTCCTTCGCGGACGGACAAAGACCGATGTCACGAAGCTTCTGAAATACGACGAGGAAACTGCCGGTGGTATCATGACCACGCAGTTCATCGCCATCTATGCGTCGATACCGTGATGCGCGCGCTGAACTACCTCAAGACGGAGGTCAACGCCGAGACATCCTGGTACCTGTACGTTGTGGAAAGGTCACCTATAAGCTGATGGGTGTTGTCTCCCTGCGCGACCTCGTGATGGGCCCTTCGACACCCTGATCTCAGACATCATGAACGACAACGTGATTTCCGTCCGGACCGACCTTGACCAGGAGGCTGTGGCTCGTCTCTTCACAAGTACGGCTACGCTGCCCTGCCGGTCGTCGATGAGAATGGAAAGATGGTCGGTATCGTCACCGTTGATGACGTCATCGATGTCATCAACGAAGAAGCGACCGAGGATATCCACCGGATGGGCGGAATCGACAAGGAGGAAAAGATCGACGGCTCCGTGAAGGACGCTGTCCGCTCCAGACTTCCCTGGCTTGTCGTCAATCTTGCCACCGCGATCCTGGCCTCCAGCGTCATCGCAAAATTCAACGGAACCATCTCCCAGATTGTCGCTCTCTCCGCCGTCATGACGATCATATCCGGCATGGGCGGCAACGCCGGGACCCAGTCGCTGACCATTGTCGTCCGTGCCCTGTCGCTGAATGAGATCGATAAGGAAAATGGCCTTCGAATCCTCGCCAAGGAGATTGTGACCGGTCTGATCAATGGTCTCGTGATCGGCGCTCTGGTTTCCGTCATCGCCCTGTTCTACGATTTCAACCCCTGGTTTGGTCTGATTTCAGGTCTGGCGATGATTCTGAACATGCTCGCAGCTGCGCTGGCAGGATATCTCATTCCGATCATCCTCGAAAAAGTTCATGTCGACCCTGCCATCGCATCATCTGTCTTTGTAACAACTGTGACCGACTGCCTTGGTTTCTTCTTCCTGCTCGGCCTTGCAACCATCACGATGCCGCACCTGAGATAATGGCCTCTGGTTTTCAGGTGTTCTGCCTGCGGCAGACAACTGTCACAGGCGGTCCGGTTATCCCTTGACAGCCCCGGCAACCATGCCCTTGATGATTTCCCTGCTGAAGGCAAAATAGAGGATGACAACCGGTGCCATCGTGATGAGCATTGCTGCCATCTGCTTCGGATAGTCGGATGCGAACTGTCCCTTGAACTGTGTCAGCGCCAGCGGCACGGTCTGCAGGGATACATCCTTGATCAATACCAGTGCAAATGAGAATTCGTTCCAGCAGCCGAAGATCTGGATGATCGCGACCGTTGTCAGGATTGGTTTGCAGATCGGAAAGATGATATGCCACAGCGTATAGGAGAATGAGCTTCCATCGATCGCTGCCGCTTCCTCCAGTGCCACCGGAATGGTCCGGACAAAGCCCTCTACAAGAAAGATGCCCATCGGAAGTCCGAACGCGATGTACGGAAACAGCAATGTATACCACTGATTGGACATCCCGCAGCGGCGGAACACGACATAGATCGGCACCAGCAGCGAGTGAATCGGGATCAGCATGCCCATCAGGAACATCACATAGAGCGCCCGATTCATTTTAAAGCGTACACGCGCCAGAATATACCCGACGATGAAGCTGAACAGCACAATCGCCACAATCGAAATACCTGTCGTCCGAACGCTGTTCCACATTGATTCAGCAAGATGATAGTCTTTGTTTGTCAGGATCCTGATGTAATTGATCAGCGTGGGGTGTTTCGGAAGACCGATGATATCTGCGTTAAACACCCTTTTTTCCTTCAGGGAGGAGTAGAGCATCCAGATGATCGGGAAGATGCAGGACGCCGAGAATACGATCAGAACCAGATTAATCAGAACGGCACAGATCCCATGCCGCATCCGTTTTCCTGGCGTGACAGCTGACTTTTCTTTTATTCCGGATTCTGTCATAGTCTCAATCCCCCATATTCCTCGTTGCCCGTTTGATCGCCCACTGTGACCCGCCAATTACAAGCAGGGACAGAACAAAGATTGCGACAGATATACAGCTTCCGTATCCCATGTTGGACTGCTGAAAGGACACCTTATACCCCCACATCGCCATAACCATGGAGGATGTGCCTGGCCCACCGGCTGTCATCACATAGATGTTATCGAAAGCCTTCATATTTCCTGCGATACAGAGTGTGACGCACACCAGCATGGTGTTGCGGATGAGCGGCAGGACGATGTAAACAGACTTCTGGAATCCGTTTGCCCCATCAATCTCTGCACTCTCGAGGACGTCTGTGTTGATCGAAGCGATCGCTGACAGGATGATGACCATGTAGTATCCGATATACTGCCAAATCAGCGGGATCGTGACGTACAGCATGACATGTTTGGAATCGTTCAGCCACACCTGCTGCAGATCCGGGCGCCCGATGATTCTGAGGAACCAGTTGATCAGGCCGAATTTGTAATGATAGACCATGCTCCAGATCAGCCCGATGCAGACTGCTGAGATCGTGCTCGGAAAGAAGCCGAATGTCCTGTGGATTCCCTTCAGTCTTGCCATCCTGGAATTGACAAACATGACCAGAATGAAAGCGATTCCGATCTGCCCGATGATACAGGCGACAACCAGGTAGATATTGTGGCCGAATGCCTGCCAGAATACACTGTCCCGGAACAGCTGCTGATAATTGGCCAGTCCGGTAAAGTGTTTGGACGGACCGCCCTTCCATTCAAAGAAGCTGTACACAAGCGCTGTGACAAGCGGCACAAATACCGTAAAGACAAAGAGCGCTACCGGGACAATCAGGTACAGCAAAACTGTCCTGCGCCTTGGTTTGATGGTCGTCAGCATGATCTTTCCCCCATATATGGAAACAGCCGTTCCACCCGCGTTTGCTGGGGGCGACGCCGCCCCCCACCTCAGTCTCAACTCGTTTCCTGCGGACGTTCAAGCGGCATCAACCGGTCAGGAAGCTTCCGTCTCAGTCTGTGACGAAGAGAGATAATTCTCCTCATATGCCTTCTGGACATCCTCGGCAACCTGCTGCGGCTCCATCTCACCATTCAGCATGGACTGAAGCTCCTGATTGCAGACGCCCCAGACCGCACTGTTGATGTAGGAATCATAGATCTCGCACGGTGTCGTGTCGACATAGCTGTAATTGTAGAAGTCCTGGGTAACCTGGTCGAACGCAGAAAGGTCAACATCTGCAACCTGGGTCAATCCGCCAAGTGCATACTTGGATGCTACATAAGAAGCAAAGGCCGGTCCGGTCAGCTCCTGTGCAAGGTCGATGCATGCCGCGAGCTTATCCTTGTCATCCGCAACCTTCGGGTTGATCGCGACTGCATATCCAAGACCGATGTTCTGGGACTTCGGATCCTCTGTCGCATCTGCCGGCTGCGGAAGGACTGCGAAACCGATATTGTCATACTTATCCTTGTCCGAGTCCAGAAGCGTCGTGGCGATGTAAGACTCATCCCAGTTTCCGCCAATGAAGGCTGCAGCATCGCCGCTGATATAATATTCACGCGCATCCTCATTCGTCACAGAATTGAAATCCTCGTTAAAAATCTTGGTCTCCGTGAACAGATGCTTCATCTCCGTGAGCGCAGCAACAAATTTTTCATCCGTGAATTTCGCTCCGCTTCCATCAATCAGACTCTGGAACCATTCCTTTCCGGTATAACGATCGCCAAGCGTACTCAGGAAATCGGAGTTTGCCTGCCATTGTCCGCCATTGCCGAATGCAATTGTCGTCACACCCTTGCCATTGAAGTAATCGGAAGCCTTCTCGACGTCATCCCAGGTCTCCGGGAATGAATCGAAGCCCGCTTCCTTCCACATCGCCTTGTCATAAATGACAACCGTACACGTTCCTCCGGTCAGCACCGGGAAGCCGTAGATCTTGTCGCCATCCTTGAACGGTGTGAAATAATCCTGTTTATAATCCTTATAATATGGAGAAGCCTTGATGATATCGGTCAGATCCATGACCTGCCCCTGAGCTGCCCACTGCTTGGTATTCATTCCCTGGAGAAGGAAGACATCCGGAAGGTCACCGGCTGCGGCAAGCGTTGCAACCTGTGTCTTATACTCTGCATTCGCCAGAACATTCTCCTCAACGCTGATATCCGGATGGGCATCCTCCCACGCTGCCAGGGTCGTGCGGAATCCATCCGATCCGCCATTCGCCTGTGACTCTTCAGAGGTTGAGAAATGCATGATGTCTAGGTTTCCCTTGTACGCCAGGTCGTTCTTCGCCACTTCCACGACGCCGCTTCCTGCGCCCTCTGTCGACGCCTCCGTCGATTCCGCATATGCCGGCACTCCCATTGCCGCAACCATAGCTGCCGACAAAACAACACTCAACGCTCTTTTTTTCATCAGATTCCCTCCTTGTTGAATAAGTTAACTAGGTAAGCTGTTAGAAGTTCACGAATGATTGTGTTTACTTAATCGTTTTCGTGTAAAACATATCACAATTGTTCCCTGTTATCAAGTGATTTGCAGTCATTATTTTACAATATCACCATTTTCATCATGTTTACTAATTAACATTCATTAATTTTGTGTATTAATTGCGGCTATTTTTCGCCTGCTTACGAAATTATCGAAAGTGTCGTACCGTTTAAACGCGCGTTTTCAGTATAAAAAAAGACTGTCTTCCTGCAGCCTTCCCTTATGGTCCTCACTTTGAGGTAAAATTGGTAAAAAGGCCGGTTGAAAATTCGCCATCTGGTAAAATTGTGGTTTACAGCCATTCCTTCCTGTGGTATGATTGGGAAGTCAATTGATTCAGAAAATACTTTTTACTTGCGGCCATAGTTCATTGGTAGAACATCAGCTTCCCAAGCTGAGGAGGCGGGTCCGATTCCCGTTGGCCGCTTTTTTCATGCCTTGACAGCCAGTCTGCGATTATTGCTGGGTCTGCCTCAGATCATCAATGTATTCGCTTCCCCACTCTTCAATCGCATCCAGTACGCGTTTGAACCGCCTGCCGATGGGCGTAAGTTCATATTCTACCCGGAGCACGCTCTCTGTATACACTGTTCTGCTGATCATTCCTTCTTTTTTAAGATATCGAAGCTGTTTTGACAGCGTACCCTGTGCAATGTCAATTCTTCGCGCATCTGGGTCTCCAACCATGGCGGCAGACAGCTTGATGGCGGACCTGCTTCCATAGAAGTTCTCCTCTCCATTGCTTCCGCTGTTGATCACCGTGTTCCGGTCATCTTTGACAGCGGCGTCCGACGTGGACAGCATGTTTTTAAGGCGCTTGCGAGCGGCGCCGATCTGGTCGCAATCGGCCGCCCGGTTATATACGGCCTGAATCTGGGCGGGGCCGAGGGTGTCAGATCCGGTTTTGAACATCTGAACATGGAACTGAACTGTCCATCACGATGCAGCTCGCCGGGACCAGAACCATTGATGATATCAAACATACAAGGCTCCTGTGACTTCCATGGCCTGATGCATCGCTTTCCATGATGCCCTATACAAAAAGCTGCTGCAGAGACATATTCTGGTCTGTGCAGCAGCTTTTTCGGCATCATGCGATATTCAAAGTCAAAGTTATTGCAGCTGCTTCCTTTCCGCGTTTGCGATCTCGCGGATCCGGCGATCCTGCTCTTTATACAACTCCCGTTCTTTGTCAGCCTCCTTCAGCTCTTCCCTGCAAAGATCCTTTACGATCTCGGAAGCCATGAACAGCCCGGCAACGGATGGTCCGAATGCAATTGATCCGGGGATGTCCCTTCTGTCCGTGCACTTGTGCACAGTTCCCGGCGGACAGATACAGTGAGTACGGCAGCTGATGCTCATATCCTCAAGCGGTCTGACCGGCTTTTCAGTGGAGTAGACAACCTTCAGTTTCCTGACACCTCTCTTTTTCAGCTCATGGCGCATCACCTTCGCAAGCGGGCACATCTCTGTCTTGTAGATGTCAGCAATCCGGAACGAAGTCGGATCCAGATGGTTCCCGGCTCCCATACAGCTGATGACCGGGATCCCCTCTCTCTTCGCTCTCATGATGATTTCAATTTTCGCTGTCACCGTATCTACACAGTCCGCTGCATAGTCGAACTCGTGAAAGTCCAGCTGATCTGCGTTTTCCGGCAGATAGAAGCTCTTGACAATCCGGATGTCTGCTTTCGGCTCGATATCCAGCATCCGGTCCCGCATGACTTCTGCCTTGTATTTGCCAACAGTGCTTCTCAATGCATGAATCTGCCTGTTCAAGTTTGTCAGGCATACCCGGTCGTCATCAATCAGTACAAAGTGTTTTACCCCTGTGCGGACAAGCGCCTCGCAGACATAGCCTCCGACGCCGCCGATTCCAAAGACCGCAACCGTAGCCTTCTCCAGTCTGTCCATCGCATCTTTTCCAATCAGAAGCTGTGTTCTTGAATATTGATTCAGCATATTTTTGTCCATTTCTTTAGATTTCAGTTCCTGTTTCAGCCGCTGGATAGTGTAACACATATTTGGTTTTTCTGGACACTTCCCTGCAAACACATTATAGTAAAGGATGTTGCAAACAGAGACTGGCAATATTATGAAACAGGTTTTACATACATATGAATATTTACTACATTGATTATGAAAACGTAAACAGCTTCGGACTCAAAGGCGCACAGCTTCTCGGAGCTGACAGCAAGATCTACATCCTCTACAGCAAAAAGGCTGACAATGTCAAGATCGATGTTCTCTCTGAGCTGATGAAGTCCAGGGCGGAGATCCATTTTCTTCCTGTACATGTGGGAACGCCGAACGCGCTGGATTTCCAGTTAATTACGCTGCTTTTCCTTGGCTACCAGAACGAAAACCACTACTATATCATCAGCAAGGACAGCGGTTATGACTGCTGTATCCGCACCGCGCAGGAGTGCGGCGCACCGAATGTGCGCCGCTTCAAGGATATCGAGTCCTCCCTCGTCAGGCAGACGCCCGCGCAGGGCAGTTCCCTGCAGGATGTCTCCGAGATCAGATCCGCTCCCACAACT
>USJM01000067.1 GCA_900555005.1 uncultured Lachnospiraceae bacterium
GAGCCGCTTCGTCCAGGTCTTCATCCTCCCTTGTTCTGGAGCGCACCCGCTCCATGGCATCCATCGCCAGCTTTGCGTTCATCTTCTGCACCTCTCCTGCCCAGACCGCATCGATATCCAGCTTCCGGAGCTGCTCCTGATAGGCTTCCTGTGTCATAAAAAACGGAAGCACGCTGATGTACTTTCTCATCAGCTCTCTGGAATGCCCGAGCTGCTCACCGCTCAGAAAACATTCCGCTGCTTCCCGAAACCGGAATGCCTGCGCATAGGCGCTTCCGAGATTGTTCCAGACGGCTTCCAGAAAACCTGCGCGGAGCTTTCCAGCCGTCCCGCCGTCCAGTATCCGTCTGTAGATCGTGCAGGCCGCCGCATTTTTCCCGCAGGAAAGAAGATAGTCAGCCTTCATCTTCGCATTCTCCTCCTCCGGGCGGACCTGTGCCTCCATGAGCTTCTTCCGGACGCGTCTGAGCTCGTCCTGCTGCAGATAGCCGGTCTGTGCAAAAATCGGCATAATGAAGTAGGTTACATCATGATCAGGCCGCTGAAGGGCGTCCCTGAGCCTGTGACCGAGCTGTCTGAGGCCAAGCTCCTCGCTGACCCAGTCTGCCAGACGCTCATTGACGATCGACTCATCAATCAGGCATAGATTGCGGTGCAGAAAAAAACAAAGCTCCTCAATCGTCCAGATTCTGATCTGCACGCTCTCAATCAGATAGGGATGCTTTGCTGTTCTGACGGTACATAGATCGAAAGCCATCGTGATTCCTCCTCTGGCATGTCCGGCATGTTCCTTTTCCGCATGGCTGCCTGCCATGCGTCAGTGTACGCCGTGCGCTGCGCTGTCTTCTGAACATCCATCACGCGATGCGGATGGTCCTGCGCCAGATTCTTCCGGAGGACGGGTACAGGCTGCCAAACCCCAGGTCCGTCACCTCCGCCTCCAGCGTCTTTGGCGCCGAAAACCACACGCTCACGCGCAGCCTGCTCGCCCGGTCCGGCCGGGCAGGAAAATGATCCAGCCTCAGGATATGCCGGGCTGTCCCGCTGCCATCGTCGTCTTCAGACAGGATTGTCACATTCTTCTCAGATTCCGGCACCACTTCCACAGTACCGTATGCCTCATACCAGTTCACTCCCGCACGGATAAAGGTACCGTCTCCAGCCTGCCCTTCACCCGGACCTTCATGCCGATATTCACCTTCACCATGTCCACTCCCTGGAAAATGATATCCGGCATACAGATCTTTCCGCAGCGTGCCATCACACCGTAGCAGGCTCCCTTCGAGAACAGGTTCTGTCCCTGGAAGGCATGGCGGTGAAAGGTCAGATACTGGAAGGAGCGTTTTGCCCACCGGGCATCAAAGTAGCCGCCATAGAGATAGCTGGCGGGCACCTTTCTCCGCCCACACCAGCTCGTACAGAAGCCTGTCCCGCTCGGCGTCCCAGTCCTCATCCGACCTGCCTGCCCGCGCCTTTTCGGAGACATCGCAGGAGGCCTCCTGTCTGAAGGATGCTGTGTGTGGGGTGGTGGTTTTATCAATATGGAGAATATATCCGTTCATCTGTCCGTCCTGAACGGACAGGAAGGCTACATCACCGTTCCACAGCTCCTTCTTCTTATTCACCACATAATAAAAAAAGCTTGTCCGAAAATCCTGAAGAAAGATGCTGCGTTCATCCACTCCGGCCTGCCGGACAACGGTCTTCAGCCGTTTTGACAGCTTCTCATCCAGATCCGGAACCGTGACGCAGATGCGGACATTATGTTTCTCAACACCCTGCAGCTGCGGCACCATATCCAGAAGCTCCCTGATATAATCTGATGCTTTTTCAGAAGCATCCTCCCTGCTCAGCGCATTCCAGACTCCGGCCGGGACCTCCATCAGGCCATTGTCCATCTCCCCCGGAAGAGACAGTGTCTGCGGCTCCTTCAGCGCATCCCCATACCAGGTAAGCTGCGCTCCGTGCGCAGACAGCTGGAGGCCGATCAGGATTTCATTCCGATTCATCAATGCTGGTTCCTCCCTCCGGCTTTTCGGTCAGATCAGTGTAAACAGTTCCCCCGTCAGTGTTTCCGTGCGGCGGAGATCCATCAGGATCTTCCTTGCCTCTTCCCTCTCTCCGCGAGCCAGTGCGTCTGACAGCGCTGACAGCCGCCCATACCGGGTCTCCTTCTCATCATCAGATATCGGAGCCGCCTTCAGGGTGCGGACCCCGGAGATAATCCGTGTTCCGTCAGTCCGTGCTTCCTCCGTGAAGCATTCCAGCTCCTGTGCGCCGAACAGAATAAATTCCCGCACACGTATTCCACAGAAAAGATCCTGCATGGTTTCGGTCTGGAAAGGTTCCCCGGATCCCTTTCTTCTGAAGCTGAGCGTCACAACGCTCTTCGGGGAAGCCGTATACTCGAAAAATACCTTCTCCCTGATTCCGGAAACAGCATGAAACGGCTCCGGAAATGCAGCAAAAAACGAAAATCTCATGTTCCGGTTTTCATATCGCTTCAGAAGCCTCCGGGAGGCCTCATCCTGTGCTTTATTTCTGCTGCCAGGTCCGGAAAGATGCTTCAGAAGTGCCAGCGCACAGACATCCGGGAGGTTCCCGCCCCGCTCAAAATCAGCAAGCAGATCCTCGAACAGCACATTGTCCGCCGGCTGATTTCGAACCAGGTACCTGTACGACATCAGGATCACATACCCCTGACAGAGCCGCCTGTTCCCCAGTGAAGCCCGGTAGGAAGCGTAGATTGGCTCGCTTTCCTCCATTTCCTCCTGCTCAAAGACAATCATGGAGAGGATGCGCTCCTCCAGCTTCATCGTATCAAGCCCGTACTCTTTCCCGGCCTTCCACAGTTTTTTCATCTCCGGGACGGATCCGTCCGGATACATCAGAAGGTAGGACAGGATGTTTTTGTCATATTTTCCTGAGAAGAAACAGCTGCTGCAGTATCCGAGCAGCTTCTCATCCTCCTGATATTCTGATTCCAGCACCATCTGGGAACAGATCCGGACCAGAAGACTGAGCGGCGTATGGTCGTGCCCATACTTCAGTACAAGCCTGTATGCTTCCTCGTAAAGTCCCCCGCCTGTCAGCAGTTCCTGAAGCTTCACCAGCCCGGCATCCGCATAGTCATAGAGATCCAGCTCCTTCAGGAAGTCATCCAGTGACGGATCATCCTGATTCCTCGTGTAATAGTCAAGCAGCCAGCTCCGTACGGTTTTCCGGTAATCCGCCGACAGTCTGCGCATCCCGGACGCCTTCCGGAAATACCGCAGGTTGGCTGCACTGACCGGCTGATCCCTGACCGTATTCAGTGTATAGAATAAGGCCAGCTCCGGGGCATCCGGTACAATCTCCGCGCACATCTCAAGAAGCTTCGGATCCTCGAGAAAATGGTCCGCCATATACAGAGATGTCGAGGCATACCGTTTCCCCTCACCGTCGCCCAGCAGAATTCTGGTCTGGTCAGAGTAAATCCGGATAAGAGCTGCCGCATTTTTCAATGGCACTTCCCGCTCCTGCTGCATCCGGCTGTCCACCAGAATAATTTTCTTCATCCCCGGGCTGAGGCACTCCACCCTGTAGGTAAACAGAAGCCGGATCAGATTCGCGGCAAGCCGGTCTGTCAGCATCGGCCGTGTCAGGAACTCCGAATAAAGCGTTGCAAGATCGTTGTCAATGTGGCTCTGAGCCAGCTGTTCGGTCAGAAACGTTCCAATCGCAGGTCTCATGCTGTTGAAGATTCCCGGGATCTGCCTTCTTCCGTCCGCCATATTCCGGAAGATCCTTGCCTTTTTGTGCCAGTCCAGCGTATCGTTGTAGACAAAATAGCGTCTGATCACCTCCGGCATCGTCTCGATCCGGTACTCCTCGCAGGCATCCATATAATACTCATACAGGCCTGTCACAGACACTTCCTTCATAACAGCCATCTGAAAAAGCGGGAAAAACCGCCTGCTCTTCTGACCGCCCTCGATTGCCATCGCGCAAAGAGCGGTCAGTGCCTCTCTGGCACCGCTTTTCTGTGCGTAGTCCGCCAACACTCTGTACAGAACAGGGTCGTAGTGAGGATTGCGCCGCTCGATCGAGGCAAGCTTCAGAGACAGCTGCTCTGTCAGAAGGCCCTGTCTGGCTGCAAAATTCAGGATCAGGCGGATCGCCGGCGTGATCTCATGGAAAAGAGACGGCTTCTTTCTCAGCGCAAGCGCACCTTCGAGGTACATGACAGGACTGCTGCATCCAAGCTCGATCTGTCTGGTCACGGCATCCAGTCTCAGCTCCTCCCCGGCCGCCGCATCCTCGAAAAGATACAGACATACCCAGCGAATCTGCCAGCTCGACGGATTCTCCGCCGCGAGTCTCCGAACCTCTTTTCGGACATCATCCAGATATGCACTGTCTCTTGTAAAAAAAGATGTCAGGAACAGAAAAAAGGCATAGCGGTCCGGTGTGTCCAGCCGCTGAGGGGTCTTCTCCAGCTCAGACAGCAGCCGCTCGGCCTCTCGTCTTCTTCCATCTGCCTGAAGGATAAAAATCGAAAACAGATCCGCGTAGACATCCCTTCCCTGCGCACGTCTGTAGGCATTCAGAACAGAGTCTGTCCGACTTGCCCAGTTATGAAGGTCCACTCTGCCCGCCCGGTAATCAAGATACAGCGTCAGCGCCTTTTTACGCATAAGGCAGCGGACTCTGTGAAGCCTTCTGGCGTCCCCGTCATCGATCCTGTCAGCCCGCACCTCGAGCTCCATCGTCTTGTAGGGGGTCCGGATTGTCACGCGCCCGTAATTTTTACCGGCATGCAGAAAGTTTGAATCAATGATCAGACCGACCTCGCAGCTTCCGCCTGCAAACTCCTCCGTTGTGAGTCCTTTTTTCTCGGGGCGCAGGAACTGCGCATCCGATGAAATGCTGATCTCGAGATACCCCCAGGTACTGGCAGTCAGATGGATGGGTTCCCTCAGCGTCCCCTCCGGGTTAACCAGCTTTCGTCCCGTCCAGTCGCAGCTGATGTCGACGCTTTCCTTCGCCCCGGTCCCGACCAGAAACTCCTCGAGCCTTCTGAGCGGGTTTTTCTCCCCTTCCAGGCCGCTGTACAGTGCCCTTGCCGGCGCATCCGCCATCATCATCCGGGTTCTGTATGCCGGGGAAGAGAAAAGCCCGGAAGCAGCCGCGAAATCCTTCCGCGCGGCATCGACCAGTTCCTGCTCATTGTAAGGCTCCGGTACCTTCTGTTCCTTGATATGAACCGTGACCCGGACTTCATCCTGTCCGAGCCCGGAGCTGATGAAGATCGTCCCCTGCGACGTCTCCCCCGGCAGAAGTCCTTCTGTGTCAAATTCAAACCGGACGATGTTCTCATGCCCGTAAAACTCCGGGCTCTCCAGAAGAATCCGAGGATTATCTGAATGAAGAAAGCCCCGGACCTTCCCCTCACCCGGATGCGTGACAACAAAGGCTCCCTTCGCGTGCCCGCCTGCTTCCGTCTCGATCCGGACTGTGCGCCCGGAGAGCTGCATATGTGGAATATCATACTCAAACTGCCCGTTCAGCAGCTGCTCCAGACGATTTTTCATGCCTGCTCACCTTTAACTTTCATCCTTCAGTTGATAATTTTCTTCAGCTCGTCCATGAACGTCCCGACATCCTTGAACTCCCTGTAGACAGACGCAAACCGGACGTACGCGACCGGATCGAGTTCCTTCAGACCGTCCATGATCTTCTCTCCGATCTCGGCACTCTTCACTTCCCCGCCTCCCTGGTTGTAAAGCTCTGTCTCGACACGGTCGATCATCTTCTTGATCTCATCCACCGGAATCGGCCGCTTATAGCAGGCCCGCATGACACCTGCCTCGATTTTCGCACGGTCATACTGCTGCCTTGTGTGGTCTTTCTTGATCACAACCAGCGGAATCGTCTCAATCTTCTCGTAAGTTGTAAACCGCCTGCCGCAGCTGTCGCACTGCCGTCTGCGCCGATGGAATTGCTCTCCTCCACTGGTCTCGAATCGGTCACTCTGGTATCTTCACTCCCGCAGTATGGGCACTTCATATCGTCATTCCTCCTGCCTTATGCAAACTGTCCTCCTGATTCTCTTTCGGAAGGCTGAACAGGTAGCGCGCCGCCTGTTCCAGAATCCGGGCACTCTCCTCCGCACCGAACAGACTCGAATCCATCAGAATATGACGGCCATATGTCACATCCGAAGCGTGGCTGCAGAACTGGCGTCTGTAGTCTTCCCTGGCTTTGTCTTCCCTGTGAATCAGGACTCTCGCCGCCTCCTCGTCCGTGTGCAGCATCCTGACACAGTTCTGAAGGCGAACCTCGTCCGGTGCAAAAATATAGACATTCATGCACCGCGGATATGTTCTGAAGACCTCATCGCCGCCTCTGCCCAGAATAATGCAGGAGCTTTTCTCCACAAAGGACTTCAAAGCCTCCGACTGTGCCTGAAACATTACCTGTGACCGAAGATCCTTCTCGCTGTCCGCCTCTTTCCGGAACAGCAGAAACTGTGCCTTTTTCCGGCCTTCCTCCAGCTGTGTGGCGGCCAGAAAGCGCGCATCCGCCCCCATGCTGAGAACCTGTGCCTCGACTGCGCTGCGGTCATACACCGGTACCCCGAGCAGTTCTCCGAGGCGCCCTGCAATCTCGTGCCCGAGACAGCCAAACTTTCTCGATATAGTGATCACGTAATGTTCCATCTGACACCTCTCAGTCCTTCCCGTCTTTTACACCGAAAAACAGGCAAACACCAAGGCAGGCAGCCACCACAAGAAGCCACAGCGGAAACCAGCGTGTCTGTCCCGCTCCGACCAGGGCCTGCGTCAGTGGTGTGACAACAATGACAGCTCCGAGTGCAAAGGCAGGAAGCAGGGACAGAAGCGCTGTCTCTGCCTCCCGGTCGAGACGTACGTCATCCAGAAGCAGAAGCTTTGGAAACACCGGTCCCACCGTTATGCCCTCAAAGAGCTGGAAGAACAGCATCCCCCGATCTGTGAGTCCCCCGATGTGAATCAGATACTGTTCCAGAAGAAGCAGCGCTCCGGCTGTTCCCATCCAGATCAGTCTTGACACCCTTCCTTCCGGCCGGAACGCACCCGCAAGCACCCTGCCGGCCGCAATCCCAAGACTCACCATCAGAACGCCGTATCCGGTCATCTCCTGTGCCGCCCCCGTCTCAATCACCCTGTAGCTCTGCGGCCAGAGGACCATGCACAGCGTCAGAACCCCGGAAAGAAATGCGGCAGCGCAGCTGAAAGCTGACCGGGTGATGTATTCCTTCTCTGCCCGCCTGAGTCCGGCCTCATCCACATGAACACGCCGGCGTTCCTGTTCCCGAAAGATATCGATTTCTCTCGATCTGTCATCCAGCTTTCTCCGCATGTCCTGCCCTTTTATCAGCGATCTTCGGATGAAAAACGCCAGAAAGGCAGTCAGGATCTGGACAAGCCCCAGAAGCTCGCAGCCTGTCCGCCAGCTTCCGGAAAGCGACATGGCAGCTGACAGGATCCAGCTTCCGGCAAATGCCCCCACACCTGTCCCGGAAAACTGGAGCATGACCGTCCTCTGATCATGTCGGATGACAACGATGCAAAGAAGCGTCAGGCTCATCCCAAGCCCAAGCCCGAGTACGAGCGACCAGAGACAAAGATGCCAGAACATTCTTGACAGAGCGAGCCCGATCACCCCCAGGGTCTCAAGACTCACGCCCGCCAGACACAGATCGAAGATTCTCTCCCGCTTCTGACTGGTTCTGACAGACAGAATACAGGCCAGCACGCCGCCTGCTGCAATCATCGCTCTCAGGAGGCTGATACTGGTAACAGGAACCGTCAGTCCGCCGCTGATCTGTGTCCATATACTGCTGTAGACGCCAGCAGGAAATCCCGCAGCCACAAATGCCAGATACAAGGTTATATTGTACAAAGCCATATCAACCATTCATCCTTCCTCAGACCGGAGCTTTTCCGCAAGCCTGCCCAGCCGCATCAGCCGGTGATTGAAACCGGATTTTCCGACGGGCGGAACACTTGCCTCAGAAAGTTCCCTGAGCGTGGCATCCGGATATTTCAGCCTCAGCTCAGCGGCTGCCTTCAGACTCTCCGGGAGCTTTTCGAGCTCTCCTCTGTCTTTCAAGTACTGAATATCCCGGATCTGCCTGACAGACGCATCGACGGTCCGCATCAGATTCGCTGTCTCGCAGTTTACCCGCCTGTTTACCGTCCCGGCTATGTCCCTCACAATCCGTGCGTTCTCAAGCTTCATCAGACTGTTTGTCGCGCCAATCGCGCCAAGAAAGTCCAGATCTGGCCGCCCTCCTTCAGATACACCACCTGATGATTCTGCCGCCCGATGACATGGGGATCAAAGCCCAGCGACTGCATGAGCCAGACGATCAGATCCGCCTCCTCCAGATCCGGGCAGACGAGCTCCAGATGGTAGCTCTTCTCCGGATTGCTTACGGATCCGGTCAGAAGAAAGATTCCTCTCAGGTAGGCTTTCCGGCAGCACAGCTTCTGAAGCAGCAGCCTGTCCACCACAAAATCCCGGAAGCTTCCGTCCGGATATGCGCCTTCCATCCGGACAGCTTCCATCAGCTGAAGACTGTCCGGGCGGTTCTTCACTCTGATGCAGTATACCGGAAGCTTTCCTTCATCCGTTTCCGTCTCTCTCTGACAGCTTCCAGGCAGCGTCCGCTCCAGGCAGCTCTCCAGG
>USJM01000068.1 GCA_900555005.1 uncultured Lachnospiraceae bacterium
AGACCAGCCAGATTCAGATACGCCGCTGGAACCGCATGTCTGCTTCGCAAGATGGAGGGCGGCCGTCTGACCGTCTATGCGTCCACACAGGTGCCGTATCATGTGCGAAGGATTGTGGGATGGGTCACAGGTCTGCCGGAGAACCGGATTCATGTCGTCAAGACCAGAGTCGGCGGCGGCTACGGCTCGAAGCAGGATATTCTGGTCGAGGATCTGACCGCGTACGCAGCCTATGTGACCGGGCGGCCGGTTTACTACAGGAATACCAGGGAGGAGGAATTCATAGCCTGCTCGACCCGTCATCCGATGCGGATGCGCGTGAAGATGGCCGGCATGAAGGACGGGCGGATCACCGGTATTTTCATGGAAGTGCGCGCCAACACCGGGCCTTACGGCAACCATTGTCTGACCGTCCCGATGAACAGCTGCTCGAAGACGCTACCGCTGTTCAAGTGTCCGAACATGGCATATGACCTGAAGGTCTACTACACCAACACACCGCCTGCCGGTGCCTATCAGGGCTATGGAACACCGAAGGGCAACTATGCGTTGATGATGGCGATGGCAGAACTGGCAGACAAGCTTGGCTGCGATTACAAGGAGATGGTCCTGAAGAATCATGTCGAGACAGGGTACCGGCTGGATATTCTGAAGGGACTTGGAGAGGGCCGCGAGGGGGATGTTGTGCCGGTCGGTTCCTGCGGCCTCAGGGAGGCAATTCTCAAAGGCTGCGATATGATCCGCTGGGGTGTCAGGGAGCAGTCTGACGATCCGGATGTCAGGATTGGAAAAGGCTTTGCCATGATCATGCAGGGCAGCGGTCTGCCGGGGCTGGACCATGCCGAGGCGATCGCCAAGATGGAGACAGACGGGACGGTGATTCTTAACAGCGGGTGCGCCGATATCGGGACAGGGCTGGATACTGTCTGCGCCAAGATTGTCAGCGAGGTCATGTGCATGCCGATGGAGCATGTGACCGTTCTGTCAGGGGACACGGACGCAGCAGCATTTGACACCGGATCCTATGCGTCCTCCGGTACGTTCTTCAGCGGAAATGCGGCACTGGATGCGGCAAAGAAGCTGAGGGAGGGGGTGCTGAGAGAAGCAGCACTTCAGCTCGGGGAGGAGGAGACCGACCTTGATCTCCGGATGCCGGGCGAGGTGTTCTCGAGGAAGACCGGAGCCGTGCTCAGCTATGGGGAGCTCTCCCATACAGCCTGCAGCGGAAGCGGCAGAGGGATGGTTGTTGCGCATGGCTCATACGTGACAACGGCATCCTCCGTGCCGTACGGCGCTCACTTTGCGGAGGTGGCTGTCAATATCCGTACCGGAGAGATCAGGGTTCGGAAGTTCTATGCGCTTCAGGATGCCGGAACACCGATCAATCCGGAACTGGCGCTCTGCCAGATGTACGGCGCAGCGCTCAAGTCGATCGGCCATACGCTCTATGAGGGGATGATCCTTGACAAGGATGGTGTCTGTCTGAATGCCAATATGACGGATTACGGTGTGCCGATGGTCTGGGAGCAGCCGGATGATTTCAAGGCAGTGCTGATCGATGTGAATGATGAATACGGGCCGTTCGGCGCGAAGTCCATCTCAGAGATCGCCTGCAACGGTGCGGCACCGGCCATCGGGATTGCAATCCATGACGCCTGCGGCGTCTGGATGGACAGCTGGCCGATGACGCCGGAGAAGATTCTCAGAAAACTTGGAAAAATCTGAATCAGAACATCCATACAATTTGAGTAGTACGAAGGGGCTTCCTGCGCAGCGGGAAACCCCTTTCGTTTTTGGAAGGACTTTATGACCTGACTCATAGCCTGGCAGGAAGATTCCGCTTGAGCTGTACGCCGGTACATGATATACTGTCCAGCAGCTGATTTTCGATACAATATCTTGTAGTGTGAGGATATATGAGCACAATGATCAGAACGAACAGGAAAGATGCGCCTAACGAGACCGGCAGGATCGCCGCCGCCATGAAGGCACTCTGTTCCAATGGCGATGAGAAGCTACGGAAAGAGCTTCCGGCTTTCATCCAGAACTTGCAGAGAGACTTCCCGCAGGTGGACCTGTCACGTCTTGCAGACAGGTACCAGGCAATGTCCAGGCAGCAGATGACGGCGGAAGAGGGGCTGAGTCTTCTGACGAGAGCGGCTGCCGAGCTGACGTCCAAGGAGGAACCGCAGTGGGAAAGCGTTGCCGGGCGTCTGCTGTATTACAGCTTCAGGTGTCAGCTTGATGAGACGGAGAAAAAACTGGGGCTTTCGGACTTTTACAGCAAGCTTTCTTATCTGACAAAGGAGGGGCTGTATGGAAGCTACATTCTCGAGCATTATTCGCAGGAAGAAATCAGGGCGGTTGAAGCATTTTTGGACGAATCCAGAAATCGTCTGTTTACATATTCCGGCCTTGATCTGCTGATTTCCCGCTATCTGGTCCATGATCACAAGGGGGTTCGGCTTGAATCTCCGCAGGAGATGTACGCGGGGATTGCGCTTCATCTTGCCATGAATGAAAAGAAGGACAGGATTCTCTGGGTCAGGAAATTCTACGATATGATGAGTCTCCATCAGGTGACGATGGCGACGCCGACAATGGCCAATGCCCGAAAGCCCTACCACCAGCTCTCAAGCTGTTTCATTGACACCGTTCCGGACAGCCTGGATGGAATCTACAATTCAATCTCGCGGTTTGCAGATGTTTCCAAGTTTGGAGGCGGCATGGGCATGTACTTTGGCAAGGTACGGTCGCGCGGCGGCTCTATCCGCGGGTTTGAGGGAGTCTCAGGCGGCGTCATCCGATGGATCAAGGTTGTAAATGACACAGCTGTCGCGGTGGATCAGCTTGGCATCCGACAGGGGGCGGTTGCAGTCTATCTGGATGCCTGGCACAAGGATCTGCCGGAGTTTCTACAGCTGCGGACCAACAACGGGGATGACCGGATGAAGGCGCATGATGTCTTTCCGGCCGTCTGTTACCCGGATCTGTTCTGGCGAATGGCAAAGCAGAATCTGGATCAGGACTGGTACCTGATGGATCCCCACGATATCCTGATAACAAAGGGTTATGCGCTGGAGGACTGCTACGGGGAGGAGTGGGAGAGAAAGTATTTCGAGTGTGTACATGATCCGGGCATCTCCAAACGGGTGGTCCGGCTCAAGGAGCTGGTCCGCCTGATTCTCCGATCAGCAGTTGAGACCGGAACGCCTTTTGCATTTTACAGAGATACCGTCAACCGGATGAATCCGAACAAGCACAAGGGCATGATCTACTGCTCAAATCTCTGCACGGAAATTGCACAGAATATGTCTGCGGCAAGTCAGGCTTCCCGGACAGTGACAATCCAGGATGGTGAACAGGTCATCCTGACGACGACTGTCCCGGGTGATTTCGTTGTCTGCAATCTGGCTTCTCTGTGCCTGGGTAATATCCATGTGGATGATCCCGAAGAGATCGAAGAAATCACGGCGACGGTCGTCCGGGCGCTCGACAATGTGATCGACCTGAATTTCTACCCGGTTCCTGAGGCGGCTCTGACGAGCCGACGATACAGGGCTGTTGGCCTTGGCGTGTCCGGCTACCACCATATGCTTGCAAAGCACAGAATTACCTGGGAGTCAGAAAAACATCTGAAATTTGCGGATAAAGTCTTCGAGGACATTCACTTCGCGGCTGTCAAGGCGTCCGTGGCGCTAGCAAGAGAGCGGGGATCATATGCTGCATTTGCAGGCTCTGAATGGCAGACTGGCGAATATTTTGACAGGCGGAATTATCATTCTGAGCGGTGGGAAGCACTGAGAAAGGAAGCGGCAGGCGGAATAAGAAACGGCTATCTGCTGGCTGCGGCGCCGACAGCATCGACTTCGATTCTGATCGGAACGACAGCCGGCCTTGATCCGGTGATGAATCGATTTTATTTGGAGGAAAAGAAGGGCGCCATTCTGCCGCGTGTGGCACCGGAACTTTCGATGGAGACCTACTGGTATTACAAGGCAGCGCATACGATCGATCAGACATGGTCCGTTCGGGCGGCGGGCGTCCGCCAGCGGCATATTGACCAGGCACAGTCCGTGAATTTCTGGATTACGAATGAGTATAAGATGAGCCAGCTGCTGCATCTTTATATTCTCGCCTGGGAGGAAGGTCTCAAGACCGTCTACTATGTGCGGTCTAAGTCCCTGAATCCGGAGGACTGTGAATCCTGCTCATCCTGAGCAGGCTGAATGTTATGGAGGAAATGCAATCTTGACAGATGACAGGGTACTGAGGCATAAGCCGCTCTTTAATCCGATGGGAGACACGGATGTTCAGAGACGGCGCCTGATCAATTTCAATACAACCAATATCAATGACTTTAACAATATGAAATATGAGTGGGTCTCAGACTGGTACCGCCAGGCGATGAACAATTTCTGGATCCCGGAGGAGATCAATCTGAACCAGGACAAGTCAGATTATCCGAACCTGCCAAAGGCAGAACGCATTGCTTACGATAAAATCCTGTCCTTTCTGGTCTACCTGGACTCTCTGCAGTCTGCGAATCTGCCCATCATCAGCCAGTATGTGACCGCCAATGAAGTGAGCCTCTGTCTGAACATCCAGACATTTCAGGAATGCATCCATTCTCAGAGTTATTCTTATATGCTGGACACGATCTGCAATCCGACAGAGCGCAATGAGATTCTGTATCAATGGAAGACGGACAGACATCTGCTGCGGCGTAACGAATTCATCGGCAACCTGTATAATGGATTTGTGGAACACCCGGACAAGGAGCATTTTTTTCAGGTGCTCGTTGCCAACTATATTCTGGAGGGCATTTACTTTTATTCGGGATTCATGTTCTTCTACAATCTTGGGAGAAACGGCCGTATGCCGGGAAGCGTACAGGAAATCCGTTACATCAACCGGGACGAAAACACACATCTGTGGCTGTTTCGCAGTATTCTCTTGGAACTGGAGAAGGAGGAACCGGAACTTTTTAATAAAGCACATGCCCAGAAGATCGCCGACATGATCCGGGAGGGTGTTCAACAGGAGATTGACTGGGGAAAGTATGTCATCGGAGACGAAATAGAGGGTCTCAATGGTCAGATGGTCGAAGACTACATCCGGTATCTTGGAAATCTCCGATATTCCTCCCTTGATCTGGGAACCCTGTATCCCGATTGTGAGGATGAACCGGAGAACATGAAATGGGTATCCTCCTACGCAGATGCCAACCAGGTCAAGACAGATTTCTTTGAAGCAAGGTCGTCAGCGTACGCTAAGTCGGCCGCGATTGAGGATGATCTGTAAAGTGGATCGGGAGGCACGAAAGATTTGCCTGATTTGCCTGAGAAAGGAGTGAAAAAAAGTACTTGCAAATTCCTGGGAGAGCCGATATAATGGCAACGTTGCTGAGGAGTCAGAACAAAGCTTGATCCTTTCTGTTCCAAAGTAACGATTTATAGTGAGCCGGATTAGCTCAGTTGGTAGAGCAACGCATTCGTAATGCGTAGGTCCCCGGTTCAAGCCCGGGTTCCGGCTTAAAGTGAGAGGCTGCATGCGCAAGTGTTTATGTTGCACATGCAGCTTTTTCTGGTTTCTGTAAGGCACCCTGAAAATAATTTTACCGCACAGTTTGCCGCAAAAATTTTAGACACATTTTGTTCACAATTGTATAAAAATGCGAATCATGATGAAATGATTATATTTATACAACCCATACCATTGAGTGTGATTTTTCTATATTTTTTCAAACGCCGAATCTAACTTTTTGTTAGGATTTTTATCTGGGAGACAACTGCTGCATCGGGGACGATCGGCACCGGCTGAAGTAAGGAGGAATCGATTTGCAGAATAGACAGAGAATGTGAAGGGATATAAGAGCTTTTACGGTCTGCCGGAGGATCTGGAGATTCTTCCAGATGAAAGTGACTAGAAAGCAGACGACCGGACAGATTTCATGATTTTCATAGAATAAAACCAAAAGACGGATCAAATTGCTGAACCAACGGAGGTTTCAAAACGATGAAGTATACTGCTATTGAAAAGGAGCTTCCGGCTCATGAGCTGGAGGCAGATTTCGAATGTGCACAGAAAATTGAAAAGTGGAGGATTGGAGAAAAGGCGCTGTTTCAGACGAGTGGTCTTTTTTTTACAAAATATCTTCCGCTATCATCCATCGTAAGAGCTTACCCGCACGATTTTCAGATCAAGGGAGGATGCAGCTGCGCAGGAACCTATCCTTCTAGGGGCGTCGTTATCGCATATGGAAATGACGGAATCCTGAAGCTCATTCCGAACCGGGAAAAGGAGGCTGACGGATTGATCGCGGCGATCAAGACCAGGATTCCCGGCCTGGATACAGAGATCCCGGAGCGCTATCGGAATGAGACAAGAGAGAAGTATTAATGACATCTGGATTAATGATTTGAAATGTTACAGGATAATTAAGAAAAATTACGGTTGATTTAAGAAAGTCAATCGCCTATTATAATGATTGGTATTTGCTACGCTTGTCTGATTTTTCGGGGGGAGCTTCATGCGTTCATTCATAAACAGAATGGTCTGTTTTCTGATCGTGGGAATCATGGCAGTTTCAGGTACATTTCCGGCTATGGCGGCGGATGTCCCACATGGCCGAGTCTGCAGCAATCACAGGCAGAATTCCCGGCTGCTCAGGATACGGATGTTAACACGGATATGGGTACCGTGATGGCAGAAAACGTGAAGATCCCATCCAAGGTGAAGAGGCTGGTCAGAAAATACGCGAAGGAAAAGGGAAAGACGATCTACTTTGCGTCGCCTTTTCTCCAGGTAGTCCGCAACAGGTCCGTTCAACTGACAATAAACAAAGAGGCAGCAGGCGTGACTTATAAGTCATCCAAGCCGAAGGTGGCGCGTGTCAGTAAAAAGGGCGTGCTGTCAACCTGTAAGCGCGGTTACACCGTCATCACGGCTGCCTGGAAGAAAAAGACCTGTCATATGGTGGTTTATGTGATTCCTTCCAGGGGGACTCTGGATGCCAGTGTGAAATCCAGGATCATTTCTGCGAAGAACATCAAGAATGCCGGAAGTCAGAGAAACCAGGTGTCTTCTTCCAGGAGGAAGAAAACAATCCTGCTTGCCGGGAGTTCTTCCGCAGATCGGTGGCGGTCCGTTCCCCAGGCGTTTTCGGGTTTTAATGTAGTGAACAACGCGATTGGGGGCACAACGGCACAGGAATGGATGACCTTATACAAGAAGCTGATCATACCCTATCATCCTGATGCGGTGATTCTTCTTGTTGGCAGCAATGATATTGGCAGTACCGGAAGGATTCGTGGGGAAACATGTGCTGAGAGGGTTCAGAATCTGATTGCTTCTATCAGACAGGATCTGGGAGATCATGTTCCGGTTTTTTACATATCCATCCCGGTTACGCCAAGCCGGAAGAAAGCCTGGCCGCAGGAAAAAACAGCCAACAGACTGATCAAAAAGTACTGCAGTGAGACGGATAATGTATTTTACATTGATCTTGCGTCGAAGTTCCTGGATAAAAATGGAAAACCGAAGGCATCCTATTTTGCATCCGACAGGCTTCACCCAAGCAGTAAGGGCTATCAGGTCTATAACAGTGTTGTTTCGAAACTAGTGAAAAGGGTATTGAATGGAGGAGAAAAAAGATGAAAGACAGGATACTGAACATTCTGAAGAGCATGGATGATTCTGTTGACTATGCATCCGAGACAAACCTGATCGACGACAAGGTAATCGATTCCCTGACGCTGACTGCTCTCATCTCGGAGCTGGAAAGCGAGTTCAACATTGAAATCGATATGGACGATATTGTACCGGAAAATTTCAACTCGGTCGATGCGATGACAGAACTGGTTGAAAGACTTCAGGACGAGCAGTGAGAGAGATGAGATGACTTTCATATCGTTTTATTTTCTGGTATTTTTGGCAGCTGTCGCGGTTGTTTACTTTATTGTACCGGCGAAGGCACGATGGGTTGTTCTTCTGGCAGCGAGTCTTATATTTTATGCAAAGGCAGGCCTGTCATACCTGCCTTTTATGATGGGCACGGCAGCCATTACTTACGTCGGTGCACGGATGATCTCTGGCATTCATGAAAGAGCAGCGCTTGCACTGGCTTCTGAAGAAAGAAAAGACGAGAAAAAGGCGATCCGCAGGAAAGAGAAGCGTTCAGCCAGAAAAGTCATGTGGATCGTTGTCGCGGTGGTTCTTGCATATCTCATATATACAAAATTTGCACGGAAAGTGGCGGCGCTGTTCTTCGCTGCTGCTTCGGGTGGAAGTCCTGCACTGACGGTCATCATTCCGCTTGGAATTTCCTATTATACATTTTCCACGATCGGGTATGTCCTGGATGTATATTGGAAGAGATATCCGGCTGAGAAGAACTTCTTCCGCTATCTTCTGTATGTCTGCTATTTTCCGCATATTCTTCAGGGACCGATTGCCCGGTATGACAGGCTGGGCTTTCAGTTCAGAGAGCTTCACTACTTCGATTACAGGAGAGTGTGCTTTGGCGTACAGCTCGCCTTATGGGGAGTCTTTCAGAATA